>JAWOFG010000047.1:0-7679 GCA_046482365.1 Pelovirga sp.
AACCGCGAGTACGACCTCGCCCTGCGTCTGCTCGATACCAGCGGCAAAAGCAACGAGGTTGATGATACCCGCAAAAAGCTGACTGTGTCCGATCGCGACATCCAATCAATGATCCGCGACGTTCTTGATGCCATGATCACCGCCTACCAGTTCAAGAACGAACGTGACTTCATGGCCCATGTCGACCCCGATTTCGCCGGTGATGCGATGATTCTGGAGCGTGCCATCCAGAAGGACTTTACCATTCTCGACCAGATCAGCATGCGCTACACCCTCAACAGTGTCGTGAGCGGCAGTGGCGGCAAGGTGTTCGCGGCGCTCAAATTCAACCGTCAGGTCACCAGTGCGCGTACAGGAGAAGTATTGCGCGATGAACCCAGTACCGAGTTTACCTTTACCCTTAGAGGCAGTACCGCCAAAGTGTCTGCCATGAAAAGCCCGCTCATTTTTGGATTAAGCGAAGAAGAGTCAGTAGCCACGGGTGAGGTTAATCAACCGGGGAACGATGACACTTTGGAGCTCGATGACAATGGCGAACCATGCATTGGTTGCTTAGGGGACGAGGGCGGTTCCGGTGGTGGTTTTGATGGCGGAGATGATTTTGTCAGAACAAATGACATCCATACACCGAACTTTACAAGCGCAACTCCGGATAACTCAAGCTGCAATGTTGATATGCAATTTTCATCCCCATACACTTCAATTGACGAGGGTGATTACAATATTGTTGTAGAAGAAAGTTTAGGCAGTTCAGGTCCATGGCGTGATGCTAAGAAGGAGGATCTAGCCTTTGCGGGTGGCTTTACTGGCGTTGATACCTGGGGAAATAAAGGAGTGTACCTTTGTACGGAACCCAGGGGAACCCGTATCTCCTATCGTTTGAGTATAGAAAGAACAGGCTCTGGAGAACGCAGTTTCGGAAGTAATGTAATAGATGTGGTGAATGATTGTAGTTGTGATTAGGCTTTTGCAACCATGAAGTAAATTGGCAGCAGAGCGGGTTATCATTATCTGCTCTGCTGCTGGTGCTTAGCCCGGGAGTTTTGTGCGGATATCATATCTGCTGATTCGGCTGCCGGGGTTGAATGTATACCTGAAGACATGAGGTTTCTTCATCATTTTCACCCATACGGTTCTTTTGAGCAGGGGACAACGAACTCAGTATTCCCGGCCGGCGAACCTTTCGAGGCACCACAGGAAACCTTCCGGCAAATGAAGCACCTCATACAGCGGAATTGAGTTGGATAATAACTTAAAAATGCATATGCCCCTGTTTTAATGGCAGGGCAGTACTGGATTATCTTTATGTATTTGTTTATCCGTTCGCTTCGAAATCAATTTGTTGTCTGCGCCTGCCTCGTTAGCCTGGGTGTCCAGGTTGTTTTCCCTCCATCAATTTTTAGTGCGGACAATCCCAACGAAAGAAAAGCCGGCGTGTTTGTCGGCACATATGACGTGGTAAAGGACAGCCACAGTGTACCCTTTCTGGACCAGCTTGCCTCAAATGGGATCCCGGCAGTTTATGGAGAAATACTGGATGCTGCAATGGCTGAAGCGGGTCAGAGTTTTCAAAATGAAGCGTGGAAGGGTGGGGAGATAGCAAAGCAGCTTGCCACTCAGCAATATATGAGGGCGAGTCTTAAAAGGGTAGCAGGGGCTATAGGTAATCTGACCGCAGCTCTGGATTTCGGCGGCAAGTTATACTCTGAGCAGTATGATGAAGCAATAGTTTCCGGAAGCCTTACCGTTTTAGGTAAATTTGCAGGCTCAAAATCAGGCGAAGCAGTATTGAAGTCGATAGGTATCACCTCAACAGTATATGTGACCGGCGCTGTTCTGGCATTTCAGGTGTGGCGCGAATCAAGCAAGGCCCTTGCCGCTGAAACAAAGTCTGCACAACTTGAAAATTTTTACGCCAGAATAGAAGGAATGGTTCGGGACAAATCAAGAAAAACGCTGGGGCAAGGTGATCCCTTTCCCCCCTCACACGAAAATATTGAGCTTATATGGAAAAGAGTACTTAACGATTCAACCTTTAGAGAACTCTTCAGGGTTTATGTCACAGAGCAGTTGGGTTCTGACAAATTTCCGGAACCGGGTTTTTTTGAATCTGTCGGGACCTATATGATTTCTCCGTTTTCTTCACAGAGTGCTTCAGAAAGACTGGAAGATAGGACAACAGAAGAACTGAAAAAGGAATACTCAAGCGTTAAAGGTTATATCGCCGGCCTGGTATCCTGGCTGAACAAGGCCGGCAAGGTCAGGGAGCAACAGATTGTTGCGCAACAGGAATTGCGGAAACTGGCAGATAGAATAAAGCAATCATCCGATATAAGTATGGAACAGGCCATTGAAAAAATGGACAAAGCCATCACCATGCTTGGGGTAGTGGAGGTGTACCTCCAGAGCTGTATGGAAAAGATAGAAAAGGCGGAAAAAGAAAAGGATGCTCAGAGCCTGCAGTTGCAAATGAGACTCGCTTCCGGATACGTAAAGGATGTTATCGCATGGATACCTGAAAGAGGCCCCTTTGCCGAGAGAAGAAATGCAGCTTTTACCCAATTAAAGGCGGCATATTCTCGAGCTGGGGGCAGTTTGAAAGTTCTTATCGGTGAGATAAGGGCGAGACTTGAACAACCCAAAGCCCCTGAGACAACAGAAACTGTTCCGGAAGATGTTCCTAAGGTCGATCCGGTTGCGTTATATAAGACAGAATTCGGTGATATTCTCAAGCCCTTCGACTGGGGAGGGGTAGGTGATGTTTCTGCCATCAGGGAACGTTACTTCAAAATGCTTGAAACCGGCCAGTTCATTCACTCTCTTGACAAGAATGCCGGAACGCTTCCTGGAGGAAGACAGCCCATAGCTGAAGAGATAGAAAAAGCATGGTCCGTTGAGGATTATAAAGGTGCCGCAGGAAGCGGGGTAGGAACTCCTGCCGAAGAAGAGACCATATCAGGTTATAAAAAGTATCTTTTAAAAAAGATATCCGAGGTAAAAACCCCGGCCGAGATCATATCCTTGAGTGCAACGGTTACTGCCAGGGGAAAAGAAATCAGTCAGATATATGAGCGCGGGAACAATCTTTTTTGGGGCAGAACTGAGGAAGGTGAACGGATTGTCGGAGAAACACAGGAACAGAGGGCGGCCAATAAACAAAGAGGTGAAGCCCTGATGGAGCAGTCCAGGCAAATGGGCATAGCATTAAAACCCACAAGAGAGCGGCTAGAGGCTCTCAAAACGGCCTGGACCCAGGCTCAACAGATGGCAAATGAGTCCGCAGAGCGTATTGTTGTTCTGGCACAGGTTACCAGAAATGAAACATCTGACTGGATGACACAGACGAAGGCATTTTTTGTCAATGGTTTGAATCCGCTATATCAGCAATATCATACATTCCAGAAAAAGTTTAAGGGTTTCGAAGACCATTATACAAGATTTGAGAATGACCAACTCGAATATTATTTAGATGTTGCCGAAAAAAAAATCAGCGAAAATTCATATGCAGGACTCCTTGGCACGAAAATCCCGGAATCTCCACGAATGTACCTGGGCACTAAAAGTGCGACTTACCCGATTGTTAGTTCGCTTAATAACAGGGTGTCAAACCTGGATAGCCAATATCGCAATCTCCAGACCTACCTGCAGACTGTTGAAACCATGGAGCTGTTGGCGCAGCAGTGGAAGGAACTGATAGCCGAGGCCTCTGTTGATGCTTCTGAGATAAACACCTTTATTGACCCTTCATTTCTGAATAATGATGAGCCCTATTCCAGGCTCAAAGCAATGTTTGGCGATATGGATAAAACAGCATCAAGACACAGAAAAAAAATTGTAAGTTTGGAAAATAAAAGTACCCGGTATATTCAAAATGCACAGGAAGATGCTGTATGGCTTAGAGCTGCGATGAGTAGCCTCGATAGATTCATGGACACAGCCAAGCAGGCCGGGGTTATCTCTGAAATGGAAGCGCTTAAATTTTATGCCAATACCGACACGAATATGGTGGAAGACCAAAAAACCACGGTTTCATCTCCCTATGAGCGATATCTCACTGAAAAAGAGCGCAATTCCGCAGTTAGTGCCTTAAGAAGCATCATTGACACAACCAACCTCGGGGCTTTTTTAAAGGGGGTTGCGCCGTGGTTGAATCGTGAATTCGATAGATATTTAAGGGAATTATCAAGCCTGCCGGTCGTACAGGAGGAAAACTTTTTTGTCGGATATGTCCGAGATGAAAAGATCCGTGTAGTTTTTAAAAGCAACCTTGGACAGGCAACAGCTCTTAGCGACAAACTTATCCCTGGTGACAGCAGTTTTGATGAACATTGGTCAGCAATCAGAAAGCTTATTCCTGTTGCAATGCAATATCAAAGCTCAACCGAAAGATTTGCTGATCTTAGCGTTCCGGGCGGCGCTCCGCTTGCAGAGCAGTTTGTTGCACTGAGACAAAAGCTCATAGAGCTTTATCATAAACACATTACTGTCTCAGAAGAAAGGCGCCGGGTAGCGAACGAAAAGTTGGCAAACCAGGCAATCGGCAACTGGGACAGTCTGGTAGCGCCTTTGAAAAAACGCATAGAAACCGGGGACCAACTGCTGGCGAAGGCTGCAGGCGCTACTGCAATGGATCGTTCCGAACTTGAATCTCTGCAAAAAACCATTGAATCCTTTTTGACTGCCTTAAACAGCGATCCTTTAAGCGACTTTGGAAATGCCGCACGTGCCCTGAGGGCAGCAAATATGGACAAAAATCAGTATGCACGGGATATTGCCTATGTCCACGAAGGAATAAATCGCAGATTACCTGAAAGCTTGTATGAAGCGTTACATCGTATTAAAAAAAAGCTCGAAAATTTCGATGAAGACCCAGAGGCCGTAAAGCGGTTTTACGACCAGTTCAAACAGGCCTACGAGCGCAAGAACGATTCGCGCCTGATGAGTTTTCTTGATGATCGCTGGTCTGCGGGCGACGGCACCACCCTGTACGATGTGGAAGATTACTTCCGCAACATGTTCAGGGTGTTCGATGAAATTCGCCTTGATATGCGTGGATGGCGAGTTGAAGCTCTGGGTGAGGGGCGCTATCAAGCTTCCTATGAACTGACTATTACTGGTCGTATTTATGCCCACAATCTGGAGCATGCAGAAAAATCGTCGGTGGTCGAGGAGTTGGGTGCCGATGCTTCTGGGCGGATAAAAATTATCCGCACCCCGCAGGGGCGCTTCTGGCATCACTAGTTTTAAAGCATGAGGGGGGAAGGGCCGACGCTGACAGAGCGTCGGCCTTTTTCTGAGTGCGCCCGGCAGGGCGCGTGGTGCGCAAGCACCATCCATTTGGTTGTGGTGACCAAATGGTGACTTGGAGGTGAAAGTCCTCTGCGGACCCTGATGACGGGAACCGCTAGCTGAACGGCAAGGGTGTCCGGGGTGACCCGGAATCTGAAGGAAGCCGCAGGCAAAATCCCGGCCCGACGAACAGGAATCACATATGAGGCAGTTTCATCCGGGCGAGAAGGCTTAGATATTCAAAGCCCAATAGTCATCCGGGAGGGTGAGGCTGTATATGTGGCGGGTATATGGGAGGAAGGTCACGCGCATTACCCGGGGAGATCTGTCGGCTTGCCCTGTGCTAGAAACGTTGAGAGATGTTTCGATGAGTCGACAGAAGTCAGCAGACGCCATAGTAGCTGGGCTAACCACCTTAAGCGAAGGGCAGAACACGAAGCGTTGGACAGGAGCCGAAGTTTCGATGACCACTGGAGTTGCAGAAGATCGGATTGAGATATCCGGTGCCATGGCAAAGGGTAGCGACCGGAAGTCGCCAGAGTATGCCTGTGGTGTGACAAGGGGCACGGCAACCAAGGAGCACTCCTGCCCGGAAGCGCAACGGCTGATGGAGACGATCCTCAGCCGCGAGAATATGCAGGCCGCACTCAAGCGGGTGGTAAGCAATAGGGGAGCTGCCGGCATCGATGGGATGACGGTAGGCGAGCTGGGTGATTACCTACGTCACAACTGGCCCTGCATCCGAAATCAACTGCTGGGGGGCGAGTATCGGCCTCAAGCGGTGCGCAAAGTCGAAATCCCCAAGGCAACAGGAGGAACGCGCACCCTCGGGATACCCACCGTTCTCGACCGACTCATCCAGCAGGCCATGCATCAACAGTTGATGCTGATTTTTGAACCGCACTTCTCTGACGCGTCCTATGGGTTTCGCCCCGGGCGCAGTGCCCAGCAGGCGGTCCGAAAGGCTCGGCAGCACGTTGCCGAAGGCTACCGCTGGGTCGTCGATCTGGATTTGGAGAAGTTCTTTGATCGTGTCAACCACGACATCCTGATGGCGCGGGTGGCCCGGAGAGTCAAAGACAAGCAGGTACTCCAGCTCATTCGGAAATACCTGCAGGCGGGTCTGCTCGAAGGCGGGATCGTATCGCCACGGCAGGAAGGAACCCCACAAGGTGGGCCGCTCTCTCCGCTGCTGTCGAATATTCTGCTCGATGAGCTAGACAAGGAACTGGAACGCCGTGGCCACCGCTTCTGCCGCTATGCCGATGATAGTAATATCTATCTGCAGACCAAAAGCAGCGCGCAGCGGGTCATGATCTCGGTCACCCGGTACCTTGAAGAACAGCTGAGGCTGAAGGTCAATCGGGACAAAAGTGCCGTAGACCGACCGTGGAACCGCAGTTTTCTTGGCTACAGCATGACCTCTCACAAGCAATCGCGACTGAAAGTTGCACCAGCCAGTGAGAAACGTCATAAGGTCAGGGTAAAAGAGATTCTGCGCAAAGGCCGAGGCCGGAAGCTGGCAACAGTGATCGAAGAACTTCAACCTGTGATGCGTGGCTGGGTCAATTACTACCAGTACGCAACAGTGAAGAGACCCTTCGAAGATCTTGACCAATGGATAAGGCGTAAATTACGCTGCATTCTTTGGCGCCAGTGGAAGAAACCCCGGACTCGGGCTAAGCGGATGGTGCAGGCAGGACTGACAGAAGCACATGCCTTCTGCTCGGCCTTTAACGGCCGAGGTCCTTGGTGGAACGCCGGAGCAAGCCACATGAACCGGGCCTGTCCGACGTCCTATTTCTCAAAAGCGGGACTGCTCAGCTATATGGAGCAGTTCCATCGTTTTCAACACACTTCGTGAACCGCCGTATACGGAACCGTACGTACGGTGGTGTGGGAGGACGGCAGGGGTGACCCTGCCTCCTACCCGATAATTTCCTGCAAGGTGGAATATTCAAGGATTGAAGAACCGATTTGTTCAACGTCACATCGACAAGGAGTGAAGAAACCATGATGAAAAAGAACCTGTATATTTCTGTGCTGCTACTGGCTGTTGTTATTTCCGGTTGTGCCCGGAGCGGCGTTTCCGCCCCGGTTGTTGCAGGCGGCGAAAAGATAGAGATCGTCCTGCTGTCCCACCGCGGTGATCCAGCCACCATGGATGAGCGCCAGTACCAGTATCGCATTGAGGTGGGGCAGTGGATGGAACGCGACCTGCTCAATCAGTTGCGACGCTCCGGTTACGAAGCCAGCCAGATTTCATCGCGAACAGAATTCACTCCCAAGGCCGACCGTTATCTGCTTGAAGTGATTATTGATGGCTATAACCCAGGCAGCAGCGCCGCCCGGATTGTTGTCGGATTTGGCGCCGGTGCCGCGTCTCTGGA
>JAWOFG010000198.1:0-5450 GCA_046482365.1 Pelovirga sp.
GCTAAGGCATATTGACGACATCAGGCCTGATCACCCCCCCCGGCCTTTCGCCATAGACCAGCTCAACTCGCCGGAATTTCGCCAACTCGCCGAAAGTTGTGATCGATTGAGCGAGCGGATGTTTTCCGCTCTGCATCGAGCCCGTCAGTTTGCTGCACATGTCGCCCATGAATTACGCACGCCCCTGACCATTTTGCGTGGTGAAACGGAAATTGCCTTGCGCCGCAAAAGTGAAACTGCCGATATCCGTCAGGTGCTTGAGTCCAACCTGGAAGAGATCACACGTATGAGCTTTCTGGTTGACGATCTGCTGACCTTATCCAAAAGCGATCTGGGAGAGATTCCGCTCCAGCCGACCGCCATTGATTTGCATCAGTTGCTTAACGACCTTAAACGTCAGGGGCAGGTTCTTGCCCGGGAAAAAGAGATTTTAATTGAGCTGGACTGCCCCGACGATGGGACGACTTCTATTCACGCTGACGAACTGCGCTTAAGACAGGCACTTCTTAACTTACTGACCAATGCTATTCGTTACACTCCAACTCAAGGGGTCGTTACCATCGCTGCCGGGGTGACAAAATCCGCGGTAACGATAACCATCAGCGACACCGGAATCGGCATTGAAGATCGTCACCTTCAGCACATCTTTGAAAGGTTTTACCGGGTTGATAAAAAAACACATCAATACGATGGCGGCACAGGTCTGGGTTTAGCTATTGTCAAATGGGTAGTAGATGCACACCACGGATCCATCAGCGTCTCTTCCATCCCCGGACAAGGTAGCAGCTTTACCATGACCTTCCCGAAAAGTCAGAACAACGGCTCCAAGGAATAAACTCGGACTATCTTTAGTTTGCCGACAATCGTTTTTTATGATTGTGCTGTTTTTTTCTTTACAACCAACAACTCATCGTGTACCCTTTAAACCAATGGAGCTCTTTCGGGAGACTCCGGCCCCGAAGACCTACCCCCCCTCCAGGTCTTTGGGGTTTTTTTTTGTTCATTATCCAGCAGGAGGTGTAGCTGATGGCTTTCCAACCACGACCAGTTTACCTGGCAGACTCCTTTATGCTCCCGGTTGGCAAATATAATGGCCATCATCGTCCGGCATTGAGTTTCTTTGAACTTGTCGATCAGCTCAAACCTCTGGTGCAAAACCATCATATCCCACAACAGAAGATCGGCTGTATTATTGTCGGCAGCCAGAATCCTTTCGCTTTTTCCGGCATCGACAATGTGGCAGCAAAGATCAGTGGTCGCCTGGGCATCAGCGGGGCCAAATCAATTCTGGTCGATACAGCCTCGTCCTCCGGTGCCAGCGCCTTTGAGGCCGCCTATCTTGAGGTCGCTTCCGGACAGCACGATCAGGTGCTGGCCATTGGCATTCAGAAAATGACCGATGCCACAACCGCTGCGGCAACACGCATTGTCGCCGGGGTTATTGATCGTGAAGAAGCAGAATATGGCTTAACCATGCCAGCCTGTGGAGCCCTGGTAGCGCGTAGCCTGATGGAAGAATTCAATCTGTCCGATGATGAATGGACTTCTTTTTCAGCACGCCTGACCGAACGAGCTCAGCGCTTTGCCGCCCAAAACCCAGAGGCCCATCTGAACTATGAGATTCCCGTCGAGACCTATTTTGCCGACATCAACAGCGGCAAAAACTATCTCTACTATGATCCTTTGCATTATTACGATTTCTGTCCCATGTCGGATGGCATTGCTGGCTGCCTGTTAACCGCCGCTTCGAGCGCTGTCCGGGTCAGCGGCATCGGTTCCGGAACCGACATCCCTACCATTGCCGACCGTCTGACCTTTACCAGCTTTCCAGCTACCCGCATCGCCCTTGCCCAGGCCCTTGACAAAGCCAAACTCAGCGACCTGAGTCAGTTAGCCGGCAACATCCACATCAATATGCATGACCCGTTTAACGGCTTTGGTCCAATCAACCTGGTCGATCTAGGCGTAATTCCACGCCGACAGCTACTGGAAGGACTCCTCGATGATACTCTTACCGGCCCCAACGGACGCTTTCCAACCAATCTGACCGGTGGCCTGAAAGGACGCGGCCACCCGCTGGGGGCAACCGGGATGGTGCAAATTGTTGAAAATCACCGTTTTCTGACCAGCGGCCAATATCAGGCGGCGCTATCACACTCTATTGGTGGTCCCATCAACAACAACGTGGTGGTATTGCTGGAAACCGAACAAAGCTTTCTTAAACGTAAACCAACCGATTATCAATCCGGCGAGGAATTTTCTCTCGGCCAGCTTAAACCGGCAAATATAAGCCTGGAGACGGTTCTTGGTGAAAAGCAACGCTGCGTGGCTCGCCTGCTGGCAAAAACGTCGCGACACAATTTCCGCAGTGGCAACATTGAGCGCACCCTGCTGTTAATTTCCGTCCGCCACGAAAAACATGATTATCGCTTCCTGATCGGCATCGACCCGCAGGCCGCCACCGCACTTGAAACCTTTGCTACCGGCGACAAAATGCTCCTGCAAAAAATCAATGAACAGCTCCATGTCAATGATGTACCTATTCGTCGACTCTATAGAAAAACTATTGAAGGGATGGTCGATCTCGCGGATTCCGCATTTCGCCATCTTGGTCTGAAAAAATGATGCCTCTGCGCATCCGCACAGTTCCAACCGTCAACGAACATGATAACATCCGCAGATGCGCATAACGGTCAAACAACAGATACTGCTCGCTCCTGCCACGATCCTGCTGCTGCTCTTGTTGCTCCTGGGATTCATGCACTACACCTACTGGGACCTCAACAGCAAAAGACGCAGCATTAAAGTGGCAGAAACCACCTTTGTTGCCCTGGCTGAGGCCGACATGGCGGCGCGCCGACTACACGTTTTACTGCGCGTCATTCAACATAGCGGCATGGCTGCCCCTGAAGATCTGGCGCTCATTGTTGATCTGTATGAACGCCTGCTCTCGGCCATTGACCGGATCGAGCCCGTTGGAACCGTAAAAAGCTCCGAACAGATTGCCTATCTGGCCGATCTGGCGCGCAGCCTTAATCCCGTTGCCGGCCTCGAACCTGAAAACACGGCGCCCCTGTTTGCCCAACTCAGGGCCGAACTTTCCGGCCTCTCCAGTCTGACTCAGAACCATCGCAATCACCTGCGTCAAGCCCACGAGCAGGACATCAACCAACTGGTTGAACGGACGGTTCTGGTGACTATAGGGGTGTTGATTATTGCCGTACTACTGGGACTGTCGATCTCCATCTATTTCAGTCGACGCATTTTAAGCCGGATCCAGACCATCTCCACCAATGCCGCCCGCATTGCCGACGGCAGTATCGATTTACCGCCGGTACCGGAGCGCATTCAAGATGAAATGGATGTTCTGGCGCGCTCCATCAATCGTATGGCAACTCGGTTGATTCAGGTCGTCGGCACGGAAAAACTCCTCGAAGGAGCGGAAGAAGAACGCCGTCGCATTGCCATGGATCTCCATGATCAATCACTTTCCGATCTGTCCGGCATTCTGCGCGGCCTGCAATCCCTGTCCGATCTGCAGACCGTGGATGCTGCGGGCGACCGCATCAGCGGCCTCGAACGCGATCTTAACAAGGCAATAGCCAACCTGCGCGACATCATGAACAACCTCCATCCGCAAACCCTCGATATTCTTGGTCTCGGCGCCGCCATCGAAGCTCATATCGATCAACTTGGCCAACCCACGGGCAGCCCGGCTTGTCATCTTCATATCGACTCACGGGTAGCTGACCTGAATCTTGATCGGATCAAACAACTGACTATTTATCGCATTGCTATTGAGGCCATCCAGAATGTTCACAAGCACGCGGCAGCCAGTCGCTACGAGGTTAATCTGGAGCTGCGTGAAACAACCCTGGTTTTTTCTGTTGAAGATAACGGCTGCGGCTTTAATAGCGACCGCAAACTCGAACAGGGGCGCGGGCTGAATAATATACGTGAACGCGCCAGAGCTATTGGTGCTCAGGTCCAGTGGAAGCCTTCACGCTTCTCAAGCGGTACCCGTTTTGAATTGACCCTGAACATCGCCGCCATCTCAAGTTAATGGAGTCAAGCATGTCCACCCCCCTGGAAATACTTATTGCCGAAGACAACCCTAAAGATTTAGAGTTTCTCGAACAACTCTTTTCCCAATGGCCGGAGCAGGTCAGCGTTACCCGTGCCCCAACCGGACAGGTAGCACTGGAAATCGGTAGCGAACGCGAACAACCCTTAGTTGTCAGTGACATTCAAATGCCGGAACTCAACGGTGTTGAATTTGCCCGCCAGCTGTGGAGCAAACAGCCTCAGGCACGGATCGTTTTCTGGAGTCAATTCAAAGATGAAATGTACGTGCGCTCCCTGGTTAAAATTGTTCCCCCGGAAACGGTCTACGGCTATGTCCTTAAATCATCAAGTAAAGAACAGATCAGCTCAGCTATCCGTACCGTCCTGATCGATGAGCAGTGCTGGATCGCTCCTGAAGTGCGTAAAGTCCAGGGGCGTGCCGGTCACAGCCTGACAGCCCTGTCTGATATCGAATATGAGGCACTGCTCGATATCTCCCTGGGACTGACTGACAACCTCATGGCTCAGCGCCGCTATCTGTCGCGGCGCGGCATCCAGAGTCGACTCAACTCTCTGTATAACAAACTGGGACTCGATCAGGAACAGTTCCATAGTGAAAAGTATGGCGATTCCTTTAACCTGCGCAATCGTGCCGTTGCTGTTTCACTGGCACGCGGTCTGGTAAACGCTTTTGAAATGGAACACGAGGAAAAGGATTTTCAGGAATGGTTTACGCGCTATAAACGCAGTCAAAAAAGCCGCCAATAAACTACATGAAACGATCGTATATTGTCGGCTTTTTCATCTCTTGTTTTTACTCAATGGCTATGCTAAAAGGTCTTACCATATAAACTGGAGACAAACATGGCCACCGTATTCAAACCAATTCGTCCCAAGAAATTATCAGAAGAAATAGTTGACCAGATTAAAGAGCTGATTTCACGTGGGGATCTCGGCCCCGGTCAGCGCATCCCATCTGAACGTGAACTGGCAACTTTTTTAGGCGTCAGCCGCCCGTCGGTGCGAGAGGCGATTATGGTGCTCGAAGCGATGGGTTTTCTTGAATCCCGTCAAGGCGGAGGGACCTATGTTCGCTCCCTTGCTGATGTGGCCATGGCTGACCCTTTAGCAAGCATGGTCGAACGGCGCGATCCGCGCATGCTGCATGCCCTGACCGAGGTTCGCATGGGACTGGAAACCTGGTCAGCATATCTGGCAGCAAAGCGCGCGGAACAACCGGAAATTGATCGCTTACGTGAAATCTATACGGTCATGGAGGAACAGGCTGAAAGCGGCGGCTGGGATCCGGAGATCGACTTCCAGTTCCACCTGACAATTACTGCCGCAACCCACAATACCATCCAGGTTCACGTACTGAATACCAT
>JAWOFG010000053.1:0-2603 GCA_046482365.1 Pelovirga sp.
CACGTTCACCGGGTACCGGATGACCATGTCGGCCTGATCCTGGCATCGGCCTGGAAATCGAGCGGCATCATCCTCGGTATGCCGACCTACGAATATGAGATGTTCCCGCCCATGGCCTGGGTGCTGGATATGTTCCGGCGGAAAAAGATCTGGAACAAAAAGGTGTTACGTTTCGGTTCGGCCGGCTGGTCCGGCGGGGCCCAGCGCGAACTGGATCATCTGACCGAAAAGCTGAAGTGGGAATTCATCGACCCGATCGAATGGAAGGGCGCACCGACGGATGTCGAGCTGGATCTGGCACTCAAACAGAGCCGTCTGCTGGCCGACAAGGTCAAGGAATTCTGTGGAAAATAACTAACTGTTCAATCGCCGACCCGTTAGATTTCTGAGTTGTCGATTATTATGTTGTTTTTTTATCTGTTCAGCACCGGATCGGGGTTCCTATGTCAAGGGACGCTTTTCGTCATCCTTGACCGCTTGTTGTCGCCATCCATGGCGACAAACACCCTTGCCACAGGAACCCCGATCCTGCGCAAGGATAGTGTTGAATAGTTACTACTTTTAGTGCAAAGAACCTAACATGGCGGAAGAACAATCCCCCTGGCTGTGTCATATCTGCGATCACACCTCAACCAGCAGTGATGCGGTGGCCTGCAGCGAATGCTATAAACTGACCTGCCGCAGTCATATGGTGACAGCAACGATCCACAATCCGGATAACGGACTCTACCAGCTGGTACTGATCTGTGCCTACTGTCAACTCAAGCGCCGGCTGTCATGATAAGGTTTTCATTACCATGAACAACAGCAGACCCGTGTATTCCGATCAACTCGGCAGGCTATGCCCTGCCTGCGGCCAGCCGCAGAAGAATTGCCGGTGCCGTAAACCTGCAGCAGCGGGCAAAGGCGATGGCATTGTCCGGATCCAGCGCGAAACCAAGGGTCGTAAAGGCAAAGGGGTCACCTTGATCACCGGCCTCGGTCTTGGCCCGGAGGAATTAAAAGTCCTGGCCAAAGAGTTCAAGCAACGGTGCGGCACCGGCGGTACGATCAAGGACGGTGTCATTGAAATCCAGGGCGATCAGCGCGACCTGCTGCTCGAGATGTTGCTGCAGCGAGGCTTCAAAGTTAAAAAAGCCGGGGGCTGATCCACAGACATCAGGCGCGGCAAGCTGATTGCCATTCCGGGGCCAGGTGGATTGATGTTAATCGGGCAATCCGCCATTATTACTGTTGACTAATTTTCTTCTCCTAATCTATAATCCCCCTGTCGTTTTCACATACTTAGCCAGAGCGCTGCCCAATCATTTTTGAACCTGAATTTTGTTCCCGTTCCGATTGATTGTGCCGGCCTGAGACCGGATTATCCAGCGCAATCCGATTAACCTAGCATCCGCAGTGAGGACCTTCGATGAACATCATCAATAACATCAAACTCAGTCAAAAACTTATTGGCGGGGTCGTGTTCCTTTTATTATTAGTTGCTATAGGAATAGGCTCTACCTCTTATTATCAAGCAGCTTCGGCCCTGCAAAACCAGGTCGAATCAAATATTCCACAGGTAGCTGAATACGGGGCGGATATCATTGCCGAGGTTCTTGAACAACATCTGGCAACGGTCAGCGTTCTGGCAGAAAATCCCGATATCAAAAGTATGGACTGGGACCGACAAAAGGCTGCCTTGAATCAGATGACCCAGCAGAACAACTATCTGGGTTTGTACCTGGGCATCGGCATTATCTCCCCCGATGGTGCCTTAAGATACCCTGACGGCAGCACCAACCAGGTCAGTGACAGAGGTTTTTTCAAGCGGGCCATACAAGGAACGGCAAACATTTCGGATGTTCTCATTTCGAGAGTCACCAACACGCCGGCAATGATTATCGCCGTACCAATCCGCAATGATAAGCAAAAGATATCCGGCGTGCTGTTGGCGCGCCTTGATGCTCAATGGCTTAGTGAACTGACAGATGGCATCGGTTTTGGTGAAAAGGGCTATTCCTATATTATCGATGGCAAAGGAACACTGATCGCCCACAGCAACCGAGATTTTGTCCTGAATCAGACCAACTTCATTGAAGAAGCAAAAACAAAACCGGAGTTCACCAACCTTGCCAATATGTTTGAGCGCATGACGCGTGGCGAAACCGGCTTTGATGCCTATCCATTTATGGGCAGCGAAAGATTTTTCGGTTATCACCCGATTGCCGGAACCGACTGGTCCATGGCAGTAGGGGCTCAAAAGGACGATGTTTTCCACCTTCTTCCGACCATGCGCAACATGATCATCATCCTGTCTCTGGTATTTACCATGATTGGATCGCTGCTGGTGTACCTGCTGGCACGCTCAATTGTCAAACCGGTAGTTCAAGGGATCAACCTGGCGCAGGAAATCGCCAAGGGTGATTTCAGCATGCGTTTGAACATGAATCGTGGAGATGAAATCGGCACCCTTGCCGTGGCTCTGGACAATATGGCCTAGAATCTGTCACGCAACGCTGATGTGGCCGAACATCCCGGATCAGTTTCAGACCAGGGAAGACCTTTTTTCATTAGAACTGGCTCAATATGAAGATCAGCGTATTCCTGTTCAAGGATTGGGG
>JAWOFG010000084.1:0-22530 GCA_046482365.1 Pelovirga sp.
AATTTATCTGCCTGGTGTTGGTGGCGTGCGCATCGAAGATACGATTGTTATTACTGAAACAGGTTGCGAATGTTTAACCTCTATTCCCAAACAGTTTCGCCAGCTGCCGGGAACAGGCCCTAAATAGTTCGTATCTGTTTAGCACCGGATCGGGGATCCTATGTCAAGGGACGCTGTTCGTCATCCATGACGTCAAACACCCTAGCCACAGGAACCCCGACCCTGCGCAAGGACAGTGGTGAAAATTTACAATAACCCATTACAATAATACTTTATGTCCGGGCAATGAACCTATTGCCATCTGCCGGAGGAAAACAATGGAATTAAAAGATCTGAAAAGTCTGATCAAGCTGGTTACCGATACGGATATTACCGAATTCAACATGGAAAGCGCAGTCGGCAAAATTCACATCAAGCGCGGACCTGACAAGGAAATAGTCTACGCCTCGGCACCGGTTGCAGCTGCTCCTGCTGCTGCAGCGCCGGCTCCAGCTCAAACTGTTGCTGCACAGCCGACTTCTGCTGCTGAAGCTGAAGTGAACAGCAAATATGAAGCTATCCCTTCACCGATTGTCGGCACCTTCTACCGCAAGCCGTCACCTGAGGCTGATGTTTTCTGTAAGATAGGTGATGTCGTTGAGGCCGGCCAGGTTCTTTGTCTGGTTGAAGCAATGAAGATGTTTAATGAGATTGAAGTTGAATTCAAATGCAAGATCATTGAAATCGTCAAGGATGATGCCACTCCTGTGGAGTACGGAGAGACCTTGTTTCTGGTCGAGCGCCTCTAATCCTTGTGATGTGCTCATACAGCAACAACGCCTCAACTTAAAGGCAGGAGTGACTATCCATGTTTCATAAAATACTGATTGCCAATCGCGGGGAAATTGCCCTGCGGATTATCCGTGCATGTAAAGAGATGGGAATCAAGACCGTTGCGGTTCATTCGGTGGCTGATCACGAGGCTTTACATGTGAGTCTGGCTGATGAAAGTATCTGCATTGGGCCAACGCCAAGTGCCTTGAGTTATCTCAATATGAAAGCGATCATCAGCGCGGCAGAGATTGCCGATGCCGATGCGATTCATCCGGGATACGGTTTTTTGTCGGAAAATGCCGAATTTGCAGAGATCTGTGAGCAGTGTGGGATTACTTTTATTGGCCCATCAGCCGAAAGTATGCGCCTGATGGGCGATAAGATCAGCGCCCGTAAAACCGTAACAGCCGCCGGTGTGCCGATTTTGCCGGGAACCAATAAGAGTATTGAGAGCACCAAAGAGGCCCAGCAAATTGCTGATGAGATCGGTTATCCGGTGATTATCAAGGCTTCCGCCGGAGGTGGTGGGCGTGGCATGAAAATCGTCCATTCCCCGGCATCTGTGGCTAATGCCCTGGCGACCGCCCGCTCAGAAGCACAAGCCGGTTTTGGCAAGGCCGATGTCTACATCGAAAAATTCTGCGAGCATCCCCGTCATGTCGAGATCCAGGTGCTCGGTGATAAACACGGTAACGTTATTCATTTAGGTGAGCGCGATTGTTCGATTCAGCGTCGCCATCAAAAGCTGATTGAGGAAGCCCCCTGCCCGGTATTATCCCCGGAATTGCGAGAAGAGATGGGTTCCTGCGCGGTGGCTGCTGCCAAGGCGGCCGGCTATTCCAGTGCCGGCACAGTGGAGTATCTGCTTGATACCGATGGCCGTTTCTACTTCATGGAAATGAATACCAGGGTCCAGGTTGAACATCCGGTAACGGAAATGGTCACGGGCGTAGATATTATCAAAGAACAGATTCGCTCGGCGGCCGGCATTCCTCTGCGCTACAAGCAAGAGGATATTGTCATTCGCGGTCATGCCATCGAGTGTCGGATCAATGCGGAAGATCCGGAAAAATTCACCCCGTTTCCCGGAAAAATCACCGGTTATCACACCCCTGGTGGTATGGGGGTACGGATTGAGAGCGCCATGTACGATCAATACACGGTGCTGCCTCACTATGATTCGATGATCGGTAAACTGATTGTTCATGCCGAGACTCGTGACGAGGCGATCAAGCGCATGTCCATGGCCCTTGACGAATATATTATCGAGGGGATCAAAACCACGATACCCTTTCATAAAAAAATGATGGCCAATAAAAATTTCATTGACGGCAATTTTGATACGAATTTTCTTGAACGCACAAAAGTTTAAGCGGATAGGGTCACGCAGAATGGAGCAGGGCAGGAAGAATATTCCTGTCCTGTTTTTTTGAGGATGGCATTATGGAAAAATCTGACTTGCCACTGACATTGGGTTATATCAGCTACTTGAATTGTATCCCCTTTTTTGCGTGCCTCAAAGATCAGGGATTTCAGGGGAAGTTGGTTCCCGGGGTCCCTTCAGCACTGAATCTCATGTTGCAGCAGGGAGAAATTGACGCCAGTCCATCGTCGTCCTTCGAATATGCCCGAAACTGGCGTGATTATCTGCTGCTGCCGGGGCATTCCATCTCCTCTGTTGGTAGCATCGCCAGTGTCCTGTTGTTTTCGCCGCGGGAGCCGAGCCGGCTTGATGGGGTTGAAATTGCCCTGACCGGCGAATCGGCTACCTCCATCAATCTGCTGGAAATTTTGCTGCGGGATTACTACGGATTGAGTGATGTAGTAACGACTGTTCCTGATGCCTCAGTTGAAGAACTGGTCAGCATGGGAAAACCGGCTCTGTTGATTGGCGATCGTGCCCTTAAGCTTTCATCAGCCATTCCGGCAGGAGTGGGGGTCTACGATCTTGGCAAGTTGTGGCACCAGAACACGGGACTTCCCTTTGTTTTTGCCCTCTGGATGGTGCGCAAGAAGGTGGTAGCTCAGCATGCTGAAGCGTTGGGACGACTGGGAGAGCAGTTGTTGCAGTCCCGTCAATCAGTATTACAGCACCCGCAAAGGTTTGCAGAGGGTGCTGCCCAACAAACAATAATGACCCCTGAGCAGATTGTCAGCTATTGGAGTAGTATCAGCTATGTCCTTGACAACGAACACCTCAAGGGGCTCACACTATTTTTTGAGCGTTGCTTTAAGCATGGGTTGTTGCAAGAAGTTCCCCCCCTGAATTTTTTGACATTATAGCCTGTTTTGGAAGAGGATGAAGCTTTTGCAGTTGACACCCTCCACGTAATCACTAAGATATGTCACGCGCCCGGGTGGCGGAACTGGTAGACGCAAGGGACTTAAAATCCCTCGGGAGTAATCCTGTACGAGTTCGATTCTCGTCCCGGGCACCATAAAAAGACAGGGAAATCAGCTGGATAGCCGATTTCCCTTTTCTTTTTTTTGGTGCTTCAAACAGTGGACTGAGTTTTAACAGCCGGTGATCGGTGGTTTCACTACCGTCAGCAGCATCTTGAACGGTTTAAGGGCATCAACCGCGTGGGGAATGTTAGCCGGCATGATGATCATCTGGCCGCTACTCACATTAAATTTTTCGTTGCCGATGGTGATTTGTGCTTCTCCGTCAAGAATTTGAATCATTGCATCCCCGGTTGAAGCGTGACTACTGATGCCTTCACCGGTGGCAAAAGCAAACAGGGTGAGAGTGAGGTAATCATTCTGGGCGAGGGTCCGGCTGACTACTTTTTGTTCAGAATATTCAATCAATTCTGTCGTCGTCAGGACTTCGCTCTTGGCAATGTTTTTGATGAGTTCAATTGTTGTCATGATGTACTCCTTTGTGATGATAAGGGGTTTTTTTTGTGTGCTTTAAAACCCATTTTAGTTTTTTTGGGTTGCTCATACCTTGATGTGGATCAAAGAAGCAGGAAATTTTCAATTTTAACAACAATCTTCTTAAGCACAAATCTGCTTGCCAAGCCTGCTATTGTTCGGTAGAGTGTGCTTATATTTCTTTTCGCTAATTAATACAAGCTACTGAAATGATTGTGAAGGTACCGTTTGGATAATGCGACGCTCATCACGCTGTTTTCTTTAGGGCTGGGTCTTTTTAGTGGTGTCATTATGCATCGCTCTGATTTTTGTCTTGCCGGCGCCATTCGCGATATTTTTTTGTTTCGTCAAAGTCCCCTGTTCCCCAGTCTGGTTCTGCTGATCACGTTAAACATGGCTTTTATTGAGATTGCGCGCTTAACTGGATTTCTTGCCTATGACTTACCCTCTTCTTTGTATGGTTTGCCGGCGCTGACGACCCTTTTCGGTGGCATGTTGTTTGGTGTTGGAATGGTACTGGCCGGCGGGTGTGTTGTCGGTGTTCTGTACAAATTTGGCGCCGGTAGTTTGTCTGCTCTTGTCACTATCCTGGGGATGGTGTTGGGTAGTTTTGTTTATGTCGGGTTGCATCCTTACTGGAAGCAGCTGTCTGATAAAACCCGCTTAAGTGAAGTTGCTACCCTGCCGCAGTTGTTGGCAGTGAACCAGACTCTGATTTTACTGATCGTTATTATTGTTTTGTTTTTAGTGGTGTTGCGTTGGTACAGACAGGGGGTGCTGGTCCGCCCCTCATTTGTTCGTGGCTATCTGCAACCCTGGGTTGCCGGTCTTTTGCTCGCCCTTGTTACTGTGGTCTCTTTTGCGGTCGTTGGTATGCCTCTGGGAATTACCACCAGTTATTCTAAGGCAGGAGCTTTTATTGCTCAATTCTTTGCGCCGGTCTGGGTCGCGTCACAAGACTTTCTGCAAGCCCGTGGATTCAGCTACTATTCACCGCTGGCAGATAGCATGTTAAGTGCCGGACCCGGTGCTTATTTTGATGGGTTAGCTCTGGTCCAGTTTCCTTTGATTGGTGGTATTATTCTGGGGGCGTTTATCTCCAGTATGCAGTTAAAAAAGTTCTCCATTCACTGGAAGGTGCCCGGCATCCAACTGGCTTCTGCTTTGGTTGGCGGCATTCTGCTGGGGCTGGCGTCGCGCATGAGTCCGGCTTGTAACGTCTGGCACCTGCTTGGTGGAATCCCCCTGCTGTCGCTCCAGAGCCTGTTGTTTTTTGGAGGCCTTTTTCCGGGAGCCTGGATCGGAACGCACTTGTTGACGCGTTTTGTGGTTCGGGCTTAATAAAAAAAGGATTGTCTATGTCTGGCGAAACTCCTTCAACTGTTTGTATCGATGTACGAGGATTTGTCTGTCCGTCGTCTCTGCTGGTTGCCTTGCGGGAGTTGAACACGTATCGTGAATCTTTGCGAAAGGACCATTTTACCATCGAGTTGATGGTCGATAATCATGATTCAACCAATCGCATCTGTGATGCAGTAAAAAGTATGGGGTACGATTTTGATGTGACCGACAGGGATCATAGCTATTGCATTGCTGTCTACCGTACCCGGTCCCTGAAAGAAGTCAGTTTATGAAATTGTCTCCGGAAACAGCTGGATCGGGAGTGGACAGTCTGCCTTTTTCTGATCTTCTGCAGCAGTTGCAGGTTGTAAAAAAACAACTGTCCGAGCTGTCGCAAGAAAAAGAACAATGGCTGCAACGTGAGCAGGATCTTTACCGTTATATCCGCCTTAAAACCAACAATATGTTGGAAGTTATCGGTACCTTGCCGTTAGCGGCTGAAGAGCTTGATGATGCTACCCTGCTGTCGATTGATCCGATTGGGATTGTTACCGATTCATTTCATCAGGTCCTTGATAACCTCAAAGAGACCAACGCCGAACTATCGCTCGCTAAAGAGGAAATTCAGGCCATCTTTAACGCCTCTGGTGCCGGTATTATGGTGGTTGATGCGGCTTTGCGCCTGCGGGCCTACAATAACCGGGGAAAAGAGCTGTTTTTCCCCTCGGTTGAGGATGTCGTTGGGTTAAATTTCAGGGATCTGGTCTGCAATCGTCGCCAGTCGCCGGGGGAGTGTCTGCTTGACAAGGTTCTGCATAATGGTGATATCGCAGAGGAAAGTGATTTTGCTATTGATGACCGCATTTATCATGTCGTTGCTACACCGATTCATGACCTCGCCGAACAGATTGCCTATATCATTCTGATTTATACCGATATTACCCAGCTTAAACGTCAGGAATCCGCTCTTAAAGAGGCAGAGTTACGTCTGCGTGCCATTCTTAACGGGACCCCGGCAGCTATTACCCTGATTGACCCCGAGACCCATCGGATTGTTTTTGCCAACCAGACCCTGGCTGACATGGTAGGTGGAGAACTCGACGAGATTGAAGGGCATATCTGCCACACATTTATCTGTCCGCGCGAAGAGGGTGAATGCCCAATCACTGATCTGGGTGAGACGATCGACAAATCAGAACGACTCCTTGTCCGCATGGATGGCAAGAACCTGCCGATTATCAAAACGGTAACAAAGATTGAACTTGAAGGGCAGACCCTGCTGCTGGAAAGTTTCGTTGATATTTCCGCTCTTAAAGGTGAACAACGACGTCGCAAGGAAAGCGAAGAGCGCTATCGCACCCTCTATTCAACCATGCGCGAAGGGGTTGCACAGTTTCGTATGCTTTGCTCAATCGATGGTGTTCCCGCGAGTTATCAATTTATCGATGTGAATCCGGCTTTTGAAAAGATTTTTTCAGTGACGGCAAAGCAGGTCGTCGGGCGCTCAGCCGATGAGGTATTTCCTGTCGTAGATGCTGTACCCTTTGGCTTGGACTTTTTTGCTCGCGTTGTGCGCGAACAGGTTTCCAGTGAGTTTGAATATGAATTCAGCGAACTGCATAAAACCGTCAGAATTTCAGCTGCACCGACCTCATCAGGTTATTTTTCCGCTCTTTTTGAGGATATCACTCAACGTAAAAAGGACGAGGCCCGTATTGCTCACATGGCTTATTTTGATGCCCTGACGGACCTGCCCAACCGTCTGTTGCTCAAGGATCGTTTGAACCAGATGTTGAGTCGAGCGCAGCGCAACAACAAACAACTGGCCCTGTTTTTTCTGGATCTTGATCATTTCAAGCGGGTGAATGATACCTTTGGTCATGATGTTGGTGATCAATTGTTAAAGATCGTTGCCGATCGGTTGAAAAATGCCTTGCGCCATTGTGACTCAGTGTGCCGACTCGGGGGAGATGAGTTCGTTATCCTGAGCGACATGATATCCTGCCAGAGTGACGCGGTAAAACTGGCTGAAAAAATTCATGCAACGTTAAAAGATCCATTGGTGCTGCGAAACAAGGAGATTTTTGTCACCACCAGTATTGGGATTGCCATGTATCCTGCCGACGGTGATGACGCGGATACCCTGATTAAAAATGCCGACGCCGCTATGTATCAATCCAAGGAGGGTGGTCGCGACGAATTTCGTTTTTACTCTTCGAACGCCAATGCTCAGGCCTTGGAACGGCTGCTCTTGGCTAATGACCTGCGTAAAGCCCTCGATCAGGAGGAGTTCTATCTAGCCTACCAACCGCAAATCGATTTGGCTGGTGGTCAGATCATTGGTGTGGAGGCCTTACTGCGCTGGAATCATCCGGTTTTAGGGCCTCTGTCGCCGGCTCAGTTTATCCCTTTGGCCGAAGAGACCGGACTGATTTTGCCCATTGGTCGCTGGGTGTTATTAACCGCCTGTCGCCAAATAAGGGAGCTTCAGCACCTCAGCGGAGTGCGGCTGCGGCTGGCGGTTAACCTGTCGGCCAAACAATTCCGCGATGTTGGTCTGGTTTCCTCTATCCGTGAATTGCTTGCCGATATCGGCCTTGATACTGATCTGCTCGAACTGGAGATAACCGAAAGTACATTGATGGATAATATCGATAATGCCACCAAGATCCTTCAGAGTTTGCGGGAAATGGGTCTGACCTTGGCGATCGACGATTTCGGTACCGGTTACAGTTCGCTCAGTTATCTCCATCATTTTCCCCTTCAGCGCTTGAAAGTCGATAAGAGCTTTGTGCGGCGCCTGAGTACCCATCCGGAAGATTCAGCCATCACCGAGGCGATTATCGTGATGGCACATACCATGGGGATCAAGGTTGTTGCCGAGGGAATAGAAAACAAGCAGGAACTTGATTTTCTTATCTCTAAACATTGTGATGAGGCGCAGGGTTTCTATTTCAGTCGCCCCCTGACAATTTCACAACTGACTGAAAAAATTAAAGACAACGAATCGGTTCAAACCTTTTGTTTTTTTGCTGCTGGAGACCAACCATAGATATCAGGGCCATTGTCCTGGCATGATCCTCTTACATTTCCATCGCCATTTTCCAAAACTTGCCTTCCTGGTGAAATTTCGCTAAAAGTTTCCTTTGTTCTTTTTTCAGTAGAAGCTATGGCGTGACAATCTTTTGTCCGGCACGGATTGGATATTTATGAAATTACCTGTTAACGAGTTGGCTTTTTTTCTGCGTGGTCAAGCGCGAAAAAACCTTAAATTGCTGGTTCTTTACTGTGTATTTCTGTTTTTGATGGTGATGGTCTACGCGGCGCTTTTTACGGTGTTGATGGAGTATCTCGAAGGGCGCCACTATTCCTTTTTTACCGGGGTCTATTGGACAATTATCACCATGAGTACCCTGGGGTATGGTGACTATGTATTTAGTACCGATCCCGGTCACATTTTTTCTGCCCTGGTCACCCTTTCCGGGGTGGTTTTTATGCTGATTCTGTTGCCGTTCGGCATGGTCAGTCTGTTTCTCGCACCCTGGATTGAACAACGTCTGCGCTATCGTCCTAAAACACAGTTAAATCCTGATTACAGCGATCATGTGATCATTTTTGGCTATGACAGTATTACCCGTGCCTTGACCCGTAAGCTGATTTCTCACCATACCTCTTATGTGATCGTTACCTCGAATCAGGATGAAGCGATGCAGCTCGAAGAGGAGGGTCTGCATGTGGTGGTTGGTCGTCCCACAAATGTCACCTTTTTAAAGAGCCTTCAGGTTGCCAACGCTCGCCACGTGATTGCCAATCTGAGCGATCCACTGAATACCAATATCTGCCTGACGATTCGTTCTCTTTGCGATACGCCGATTGCTACCATGGTCGATGAACCGGAACGCACCGAACTATTGCGGCTGGCCGGTGCCAACCGGGCCATTCCTCTCAAGCGGATACTGGGAAGCTATCTCGCGTCGCGCGCTACCACCCTGGGAGCCACGGCCCACATCCTTGATGCATTTGGCAAACTGTTGATAGCGGAAATGCCGGTGAAATCGACTCCCTTTGTTGGTAAGACCCTGGCAGAAGCAAAAATTCGTCAACAGACGGGGCTGGCGGTGATTGGCTTGTGGGAGCGGGGCACCTTTACCATCCCTGAAGCGGGCAGCGTTCTTTCCCCGCTGGCGTTGATGGTATTGGCCGGAACCCGTGAACAACTCCATGCCCTCGAAGGAATTGCCGGTGAGAAGGATAAGACGGATCTGGTGATGGTGCTCGGTCATGGACGCATCGGCTGCAGTGCCGCCAGGTATCTGGAGCGGCGCTCTATCCCTTTTGTGATCATCGATCGTACCAATAACCTCGAATGTATGGATCATATTACCGTCATCGGTGACGCAACCAGTCGTCATCTGTTACTGGAATCGGGGATTGAAGATGCCAAAGGTCTGATTGTGACGACCAACGATGACAGCACCAATATTTTTCTGACCCTGGCCAGCCGCCGTCAGCGTCCCCATATGCGCATTGTTGCACGCTCCAATCAGGAAGAAAATGTTGATCAGTTATATGCTGCCGGTGCCGATTTTGTTATTTCCAATGCATCAGTCGGTGCCAATATCCTTAATAATGTCCTCGAAGGTAAGGAGTCTATTTTCCTGACGGAGGGGATTGATGTCTTTCGCGCGCCCCTGCCGTCAACGCTGGCGGGCCTGAGTATCGCTGAATCCCAGATTCGTCCTAAAACCGGTTGTTCCATTGTTGCACTGGAGTTGCCGGAATCAACTGATCCGATTGTCTCTCCACCACCGGAAACCGTATTGGTAGAAGGAATGGGATTGATCTTGATCGGTAGCCCGGAAGAAGAGGAAAGCTTTAGTCATAAGTTCAGGAACATTCCCTGAATAATTTTCACTTTTTTCGATTTTATCGGGAATAGTGCTATAATCAACTTCAAACTTGATTTTGTAAGGAGCTTTTATGACTGGAGTAGTAGAGCACGAATGTAAGGATCCTGGTTCACATTGGATGCATATTTGTCAACTGCGTCGTGAAGGTCGCCACGAGGACGCCAATGTTCTGATGGCAAATCCTGGACATACCTGCCTTAATTGTAATGCGGTGGCTCGTTACGCCAAAAATCTTTGTAATCCAAGTTCATTCTCGCGCGTTTAGAAGCCTTCCCGTTTATTTTTAACAGGGAGGGGAAGGGCTTCAAGTGGTTTTTTTTCGGAGGGATTCATGAAAATGTTGGTTAAATTGATTGGACTGGTGCTGGTTCTGGTGTTGGTTGCCGGGGCAGCGGTTGTGTTTTTCGGTGATACCCTGGTGCAAAAAGGGATCGAGAAGGGGGGAGAAACTGCCCTTGGGGTTCCTACCCGGGTTGGCAGCGTTGATATATCCCTGACTGGGGGGGAAGCGACGATGAAACAACTGTCGATTGACAATCCCGCGGGATTTTCCGCGCAACAGTTCCTTGAGCTTGGTCAGGCCAATATGGCGGTATCGCTGAATACCCTGCTCAGTGATACGGTGACGATTCCGCGGGTTGCGATCAGCGGTGTCCGGGTTAATCTTGAACAAAAGGGAGACCGGAACAACGTCAAGCCACTGCTGGCGCGAGCGCGCAGCCTGGCCGGGGAGGGCGACAAAACAACCGATCCTCCATTGGCGGCTGACAAAGAAGGCTCTAAGAAGTTTATAATTACCCACTTTTCTCTTGATGATGTTCAGGTCAATGCCAATCTCGAAGCATTGGGGCAGAATTCCTCATTGAATCTGGTTTTGCCGAAAATTGAACTGCGCAATCTTGGTGATGAACAGGGTGGGCTGACCATGCCGGAACTGATAGAAAAAGTGATTCAGGTGATTCTGGTGACGGCTCAAGAAAGTTCGGGGCAGTTGTCACCCGCTCTGGCACGCTTGCTCTCCGGCGAACTCAGTGATCTGCAATCGCTGCAAACAGGGGTGATCGATCGTGTGCGCCGGCAGGTTGACAGTTTGACAGGTGATCTTGAAGAAAGGTTACAGATCAATGTTCCCGAAGAAGATAAAAAAGTAATCGAAGAAAAAGCTGGTGATCTGCTCAAAGGGCTCGGTGACCGTCTGGGTGGTAACTAAGATAGGTGAAAGTGGTAATCTGAATCTGGTAGTTTCCCGCAGGTATTCAGGAAAGCTACATAACACTTAAGATTGTTATGCGTTATCCATTACAAACTACAAGGAGTAGTAAAATGAAAAAGCTATTAATTCTGGTTTTTATCGCTTTATTTATGGTGGCCTGCAGCAACGATTCTACCGAGACAACACAGTCCCCTGCTCCGGCATCTAAAACCGCTGAAGATACCGTACAGCGGGCAACAGATACGGTTCAAAAAACTGCTGATCAGGTGGTGGAAAAAGGTCAGGAGCTCAAAGATGAGGCGGTAAAGTATGTTGACAAGGCCTCGGACACGGTGGTTGCCAAGGCTGAAGAACTGCAGACCGGTGCGGAAAAAATGGTACAGCAGGGCAGTGAGCGTTTAGCCGCTCTGACACCTGTTGCCGCTAACTTTGATAAAGGAAGTTCGATTTACCAACAAAACTGTCGCAGTTGCCATGATTCCGGCATTATGGGGGCTCCCAAGATTGGTGACGAACGCTACAGCGCTGACATCGAAAAGTTGGTAGAAAACAGCATCAAGGGGGTAGGGCGCATGCCGGCACGCGGTGGTAATCGTAATTTAAGCGATGAGGAAGTCCGCGCTGCGGTTGTCTATATGGTTGAAGAAAGCAAGTAGGCTGGTGTAAATACACCCAATTTTCAAGCCTTGTGTCACTATGGAAACCCAAGCCCATCTGCTTTTATTGAGGGGGTTTGGGTTTTTGTTGCATCAAAGGAGGCGTAGATGAATATCCGCAAGAAGTTTTTTGATTTTGACTATCCGGAAGTTCTTGATATCAAGACCCGAGAATTGATCCGTGTGGCTTGTGCGATTGCGGTCCAATGTCCTGACTGACTCAAAAAGCACTTCGCGGTCGCGAAGGAGCATGGAGCCAGTGAGGATGAACTGCTGGAAAGTATGGCCTATGGTATGATGGCTCCAGGTGGCAGGGCGAAGAATTTTGCCAAGTCGATGCTGGAAGAGCTGGATCTGAAATAATTAAAATAGCCCGCCGCATGCCGCGGTGCATTAACCCATTTTTTGCTTGAAATCAGGAAGATGAGCGAACAGAGAAAAAATTATATGACCCCCGGTTGTGCCGATCGACTACGTGGGGAGTTGAAACAGCTGCTGTACCAGGAGCGTCCGCAGATGGTGGAGACCGTGGCGTGGGCAGCCTCCAATGGTGATCGCTCAGAAAATGCTGATTATCATTATGGCAAAAAACGCTTGCGGGAAATTGATCGGCGCATCCGTTTTATTACCGGTCAACTGGACAGCGCGATCATTGTTGATCCGCTCGAGCAGGGGAAAAATGCCGGCGATCGGGTGCTGTTTGGAGCAACGGTCACGGTCGAAAATGGTGATGGTGGGCAACGCTGCTTGAGTCTGGTTGGTGGTGATGAAATGGATGCAAGCCGCGGTCGCATCAGTTGGTTCTCTCCGGTCGGCAAGGCGCTTTTAGGTGCGCGCGAAGGGGATGAGATAACAGTTCAGACCCCTGGTGGGCGTGAAGAACTTGAAATTGTCCGGGTGGAATACCTCCCTCTTGATTAATGTCGAGCAAAAATTACCAGGTAGCAGGATCAGGAACATGACACAGACAAATCTTAAAGAAATAAGCGTCGTTATTTATCAGCGTCATTATCTTGCCGACAAATGGCGGCAGTTGATCAACCCGAAGGAGCTTGACGCCCTTTTCGTCGAGTTGAGCAAGGAGCTGATGCCCCTGGGGTTTGATTTTAAACCGGTTCATGAGCCGGATGTAGCTATGCATATCAAGGGTTATGGTGACTTGCTCAATAGCATCCGGTTACGTTGTCCCGACCATGGGGTCGGCAATATGTGTCTCGGGCATGTGATTGGCGCTAGTAAAAATCTCAATCTGGTTGAAGATATTCGCCGCGGGGTCAATCGGGTGTGTTTTGCCCCGGAAACCATCGAGCCACAAGGTAGTGACAAGGTTGTCTGTCATAATTGCGGTTGTGGCTGTTAAGGAGTCAGGAGTCAGGATTCAGGAGGTTGATAATTGTGTCAACGACCTGATTAACTGTTTGGCCGCTGGTGGGGATTTGAGGGAACTGGCGGTATACCGATTCGCGTTTCAGTAATAGCTGCCTGATTTGCTCCAGTGGGTCGGAATGTTGCAACAACGGGCGAATCTGCCTCTGTTTTTTGACGCGATCCAGAATGTCCTGCGGTGTTGCTGTCAGACAAAAGATGTGGCCGCTTTGCTCTAGTACTCTGATATTTTCCGGATTAGTAAAGAATCCTCCCCCAGTGGCAATGATCAGGTCGTGGCGAGCAGCCAACTCATGCGCTAATTCAGCTTCCATCTGTCGGAAAGCCGCCTCTCCTTGCCGGTCAAAGATGTCTGTAACCCGGCAGTTGGTACGTTGCTCTATTAACTGATCGGTATCGATTAAGCTTGACCCAAGCCGCGCCGCCAGAGCCCGGCCGACGGTGCTTTTGCCGGTGCCCATAAAGCCGGTAAGAATGATGTTGGTTTGTGACATTGTTTTTTCCGGTTGGCGAAGGAGCTTAAGGTTACAAAACATAAGAATTTGTGCCCGGACTGTCAAGTTTTTTACAAAGATACATGTATTAACAAGCAGATAGGCGGGTTAATAATTTATCTTGGATTGCTTACCCTTTTCTGCCATAATCGGCCTCTTTTTGCCGGAAAATAACGATTTATAAGGGATTTAGAATGATTGAAAATATCCGTAACATTGCCATCATCGC
Source organism: Pelovirga sp. (assembly GCA_046482365.1). Lineage (GTDB taxonomy): Bacteria > Desulfobacterota > Desulfuromonadia > Desulfuromonadales > Geopsychrobacteraceae > Pelovirga. Next base: position 13,920 of record JAWOFG010000084.1, read on the forward strand.
CCACGTTGACCACGGCAAAACCACTCTGGTAGATGCCATGCTGGTACAATCGGGGGTATTCCGCGAACATCAGGTCATTACCGAACGGGTCATGGACAGTAATGATCTGGAAAAAGAACGCGGCATCACTATTTTATCGAAAAATCTGGCAGTGCAACGCGGCGACTTGAAAATCAACATCGTTGATACCCCGGGCCACGCCGATTTTGGCGGTGAAGTTGAGCGCATCCTGAAAATGGTTGATTCGGTGTTGTTGCTGGTCGATGCTTTTGATGGACCCATGCCGCAAACCCGTTTCGTCTTGAAGAAATCTCTGGATCTGGGGATCAAGCCGATTGTTGTTATTAACAAGATTGATCGTCCCGGGGCGCGTCCTGAAACGGTTGTCGATATGGTCTTCGACCTGTTCTGCGAGCTGACTGCCAATGAGAACCAGCTTGATTTTCCCATCGTCTATGCCAGTGCCAAGTTCGGTATCGCCAAAGCTTCATTGGCAGATGAATCTGATAACCTTGACCCTCTCTTTGATATGATTCGTCAGCGCGTTGATCCTCCGGCTGGTGATCCCTCAGCACCCTTTCAGATGCTGATCAGCAGTATCGATTACAATAAATTCATTGGTCGAACCGCAACCGGAAAAATCGCCAACGGTACCATTCACGCTGGTGAGTCGGTGGCGCGGATTGATCGTGACGGTAAGGTGACCAATGGCCGTATTACCAAGCTGTTGGGTTATCAGGGGCTGCAACAGGTGGAAATCAGTGAAGCCAGCGCCGGTGATATTATTACTATCGCTGGGTTCGAAGACCTGGGGATCAGTGAAACCCTGGCTGACGTTGATAATCCACAAGCTCTGCCTTACGTCGCCATCGATGAACCGACCCTGTCGATGAATTTTATCGTCAACAATTCACCCTTTGCCGGGCGTGAAGGAAAATGGGTCACTTCACGCAATATTCGTGAACGTCTCATGAAAGAGTTGCGCACCAATGTGTCGTTGCGGGTTGAAGATACCGCCAGTACCGACACCTTTAAGGTGTCCGGGCGTGGGGAACTGCACCTGTCTATCCTGATTGAGAACATGCGCCGTGAGGGATTTGAGCTTTCGGTCTCCAAGCCGGAAGTTATTTTCCGTGATATTGATGGTGAACGCTGTGAACCGATCGAATACCTCGCAATCGATGTGCCCGAGGAATATCAGGGGACAGTGATCGAAAAGCTTGGCCGGCGCAAGGCGGAAATGACGTCGATGCAGACCATGGAAGGCACTAACCGGATTGAGTTTCTTATCCCCGCCCGCGGGCTTATCGGTTTTCGTACCGAGTTTATGACGGATACACGTGGTACCGGGGTAATGAACCATAGTTTCCACAGCTATGCTCCCTACAAAGGTCCGATTGAGGGGCGAAAAAATGGGGTGCTGATCGCCATGGAATCTGGTGAAACCGTAGCTTATTCACTGTTTAACCTTCAGGAACGGGGAATTTTATTTGTTGGCCCCGGGGTGCAGGTTTACGAAGGAATGATCATTGGCCAACATGCGCGTGAAAATGATCTGGTGGTTAATGCCTGCAGAGGAAAGAAGCTGACCAACGTCCGGGCCTCGGGCAGTGATGATACGGTGCGCATCACGCCGCCAAAAATTCTGTCGTTAGAGCAGGCGCTGGAATATATCGATGACGATGAGCTGGTGGAGATTACCCCGAAATCTATTCGTCTGCGCAAGCGCTACCTTGATGCTAACGAGCGTAAACGCATGGAGAAGCAGTCAGGCAAGTAGCTTTTAGCGGTCTTCTATGTTCAGCCGTTTGATTTTTTCTACCAGGGTTGTGCGGTTAATGCTGAGCAATGTTGCCGCACGCGCCTTGATCCCCTGCGCCAGTTCCAGGGCCTGATGGATCAGTTGACGCTCAATATCAGCGAGGGTCTGATTCAGATCGATACCCGCAGGACTGACTTCAGAGCGCGATAATCCACCCTTGAGGCATGGGGTGGCAATGTCGGGGGGCAGATCATGACAGGTGATGATGTCGCTGTCGGTCAGGGCAACAGTTCTTTCAATCACATTTTCCAGTTCTCTGACATTTCCCGGCCAGCGGTAGTTTTCCATCGCCTGCAGTGCCTCAGCACTGATGCTGATTGGCTTGCGTTTCATCTCGCGGCAGCTGATTTCAAGAAAATATCGCGATAGCAGGGCAATGTCCCCTCGTCGCTCACGCAATAGCGGCAGGTGTATGGGAATAACATTGAGGCGGTAGTACAAGTCTTCACGAAAATTACCGGATTGAACCAGTTCCTTCAGGTCGGTGTTGGTGGCAGAAATCAGACGGATATTGAGCCTGATTTTTTTATTTGAGCCGACCCGCTCAAATTCATGTTCCTGCAATACCCGCAACAATTTCATCTGCAGTTGCAACGGCATATTGCCGATCTCATCGAGAAACAGGGTGCCGCCGTTAGCCAGTTCAAACTTGCCCGGTTGGTCGTTTACTGCTCCGGTAAAGGATCCCTTGATATGGCCAAACAATTCCGATTCCAGCAGATCAGCGGGTATCGCACCACAGTTGATGGCAACAAAGGGGAGTTCAGCGCGCGGGCTGTTGTAATGAATGGCCTTAGCGACCAGTTCTTTGCCGGTACCTGATGCCCCAAGAACAAGGATGGTGGAATCCGTTGACGCCACTTTTTCCATCCGGATAAAAACCTGCTGCATCGCCGGGCTGATGCCGATGATATTGTCAAAGCGGTAACGACCGTGGAGTTGTTGGCGCAGATATTGGTTTTCCGCAACCAGACGATTTTTTTCAAGCGCTTTGGCCACCTGGATCCGCAGATGCTCAAAGTTGAAGGGCTTGCTGATATAATCAAGGGCCCCGGCTTTCATCGCTTCAACAGCGGTTGCGGCGGAAGCATTGCCGGTAACCAGGATGACGGCAGTTCTGGGTGAATCAATCTTGACCTGTTTGAGAATATCCATGCCGCTGATATCGGGTAGCAGTAGATCGCTGATAATCAGGTCATAGTTGGTTTTTTTAAGCAGTTCAAAGGCGTCCTCACCGGTTTGGGTGCTTTTGACGCGGTATCCGTCTTGCGTGAGTAGCTGAGATAGTGCGCGGCTGCTCTCAACTTCGTCGCCAATTAATAGTATCCGGGGATGATGCATGATGATCCCTCATGGGTGCGTCATTAAGTTGACGGCAGATTAGCATGAAAAATTATAATCCTCAAGCTCGTACGGCAACAGCCGCTTGCTTATGCTGCGGGATCATCTTCGGGATTATTTGAGTTTAATAGTTGGTTTGTGCTAAAATTCGAAAAATTCCATTATGAGAGAAAATGATGCCCGATTCCATGGTCAACATCGGGGCTTATAACCCCTTGCGTACTACCGCAATGGTCCCACATTTCGGTCCTGAGCATGTTGCGGCGATTGGGAACGATGGAGATCCTGAGTCCGGCAAAGACCGGGAAAAATTAAAGGACGAGCAGTCCGGCTTTGCCCCTGCGGCAGATACTCTGGAGTTGAGTCGCGAGGCAATAGAAATTCGTGAACTCCAACTGCGCGACCAGGAAGTACGAGCCCACGAGGCCGCCCATGCTGCAGCCGGGGGTTCCTACGCCGGCGCACCAACTTACGATTATCAGCGTGGTCCCGACGGGCGTACGTATGCCGTTGGCGGCTCTGTCAATATCGATATCTCACCGATCCCCGGCGACCCTCAGGCGACACTGCAAAAAGCCCGACAGGTACGAGCAGCAGCTCTGGCTCCGGCGCAACCAAGTGCCCAGGATATGAAGGTTGCGCAACAAGCCCAGGCGCTGGCGACCGAGGCCCGCAATGAGATGTCGCAGGAGCAGATTGCCGAAAGACAAAGACAATTGAATCACGAACAAGACGCTGAGTCCGGGTTCCCTGTTGAGCCGGGGATGTCAGCATATGCCCGAGGCATCCATGACCCCGGCCCGGCTCGATTGGAAGTTTACAGCTGATATTTTCGTAGTCTGTTTACTCCTCCCACATCGTTATGTCTCACTGTTGCGCCCCTGTTTCTTTTCCCCTTTTAGAACAATAATGCCTTTATACAACGCTCCATAAGAGGGATTTTGCCGATTATACAAATATAAATGCGTTTTTTTTGCGCACTGATTCCCACATAAAGTAATTATTATTTAGTTTGTATGCTGCTGATTTTTAACATGAAAAAAAGTTTCAGTGGTTGTTCTTTCTTCGTTTAGATACCTTTTCTGATAAAAGTAAAACACTATTCTAGCTTGACAAAGTTCATATTTTGTTGTTTCTTTGCAACTGTCAATCCACCGCAAGTTACTGAAATATAAAGATAAATTTACTCTTAGTAAAAATATTTAGTTATCTCGAAAATTCACAGATTTGATATTTTGTCTATTTCAGGGAGCAGCAAAAAAATGAATATAACGAAATTTAAAAAGATTATGGCGGCAAACCGTGGTGAAATTGCGATCCGGATTTTCCGTGCCTGTACCGAACTGGGCATTGCTACCGTAGCAATCTATTCTGAACAGGATCGTCTTTCTCTTCACCGCTACAAGGCGGATGAGGCTTATCTGATTGGTAAAGGGAAGGGCGCGATTGATGCCTACCTGGGGATTGATGAAATTATCGATCTGGCGCGTAAGAAAAATGTTGATGCGATTCATCCAGGGTATGGTTTTTTGTCTGAGAATGCAGAATTTTCAGCCGCGTGTGAACGCGCCGGCATTGCTTTTATTGGGCCGACTCCCGACATTCAGCGGCGACTGGGTGACAAGGTGTCAGGCCGCAAGGTTGCGGTTGAAGCCGGTGTTCCCATCGTCCCCGGTACCAACGACCCGGTTCGCACTGAAGAAGAGGCCCTGATATTCGCTAAATCAGCAGGTTATCCTATTATTGTTAAAGCCAGTGCCGGTGGTGGCGGGCGCGGTATGCGCGTCGCTCAAAACAAGAAAGAACTGCTTGAAGGGTTGCGTAGCGCGGCTTCAGAAGCTAAAGCCTCTTTCGGCGATGCGACGATTTTTCTTGAAAAATATGTCAAAAATCCCAAACACGTTGAGGTCCAGATTCTTGGCGATCAACATGGCAACCTGGTGCACTTTTATGAACGCGACTGTTCGATCCAGCGTCGTCATCAAAAGGTCATTGAAATTGCGCCCTCTATCTATCTGACTCCAAAAAAACGGGAAGAACTCTGTTCGTACGCCCTGAAAATCGCCAGCTCGGTTGGTTATATCAACGCCGGTACGGTTGAATTTCTGATGGATAAGGAGGAGAACTTCTATTTTATCGAAGTTAATCCGCGGATTCAGGTTGAACACACGGTGACCGAACTGGTGACCCTGCGCAATCTGGTGCAGGCGCAGATCCGGGTTGCCGAAGGGTATAAACTCAGTGATCCGGAGATCGGTATCAAGAGCCAGAAGGATATTGAACTGCGTGGTTTTGCGATCCAGTCACGCATTACTACGGAAGATCCGGACAACAATTTTGCGCCTGATTTCGGTACCATCAAGGCCTATCGTACCGCCGCCGGTTTTGGCGTGCGTCTGGATGCAGCTGCCGGTTATGCCGGCGCTGTGATTACTCCCGATTATGATTCCCTGCTGGTCAAGATCTCGACCTGGGGACTGACCTTCCTCGATGCTTCACGCACCATGCACCGCGCTCTGCAGGAATTCCGGATTCGCGGGGTTAAAACCAATATCGGTTTTCTCGAGAAGGTGATTACCCATCCGGTCTTTCTTAAAGGAGATTGTGATACCTCTTTTCTGGAAAAACATCCGGAAGTTTTTGAAGTCCGCGTCAAACAGGATCGTGCCAATAAGATTCTCAACTATATCGGTGATGTAACCGTCAACGGCTATCCCGGCATTCCGTCCCATAAAGCCTTGAAATTTTCCTCTTTACGTGAGCCGGATATCCCCGAAATTCCCTATGGCCAGCAGCATCCACGGGGTACGCGGGATATCTTGCGGGAAAAAGGTCCTGAAGGCTTGGCACAATGGGCGCGCGATCACAAACAGTTGCTGATTACCGACACCACCATGCGCGACGCTCATCAATCTCTGGTAGCGACCCGCTTTCGCACCTTTGACCTCGATCGCATTGCCGAAGCTACCGCGCACCTGGGTGGCGGACTCTTCTCCCTCGAGATGTGGGGCGGCGCTACCTACGATGTTTCCATGCGCTTTTTACGTGAGGATCCGTGGGAGCGACTTGATCGTTTGCGCGCCAAGGTACCGAATATTCTGTTTCAGATGCTGTTGCGTGGTTCCAATGCGGTGGGTTACACCAACTATCCTGATAACGTTGTTCAGGAATTTGTCGCCAAGTCCGCAGAAAGCGGCATCGATGTGTTCCGTGTCTTTGATTCGCTGAACTGGACCAAAGGGATGCAGGTGGCGATGGATGCTGTACGCAAGAGTGGCACCATTTGTGAGGCGACTATCTGCTACACCGGTGATATTCTTGATCCCAAGCGCGACAAGTATCCGTTGGCATATTACGTCGCCATGGCCAAAGAGTTGGAGAAGATGGGTGCCCATATTCTGGCAATCAAGGATATGGCGGGGTTGATCAAGCCTTTTGCCGCAGAGAAACTGATTAAAGCGCTTAAAAATGAGGTCAGCTTGCCGATCCATCTGCATACCCACGACACCTCAAGCAACGGAGGTGCCATGCTGCTGATGGCAACCCAGGCCGGTTGCGATATTGTTGACGTGGCCCTGTCTTCCGTTTCCGGCCTGACCGCACAGCCCAACATGAATGCTCTTCTGGCCGCTTTGGAAGGAACCATCTGGGATCCGCAGATGGACAATGACGGCTTACAGAAGCTGGCTAACTACTGGGAAACCTGTCGCACCTATTACGCCCCCTTTGAATCAGAATTGCGCAGCGGCACCGCCCAGGTCTACTACCATGAAATTCCCGGTGGCCAGTATTCCAACTTCAAACCCCAGGTCGAAGGCCTGGGGCTGGGCCATCGTTGGGAAGAATGTAAGATGATGTATCGTACCGTCAACGATATGTTTGGTGATCTGATCAAGGTCACGCCGTCGTCAAAAATTGTTGGTGATATGGCGATGTTCATGGTGCAGAACAACCTGACTCCGGAAGATGTTTTTGAGCGCGGTGAAGAGATGGCCTTCCCTAAAGGGGTTGTCGACTTCTTCAAGGGAATGATCGGCCAGCCTTATGGTGGTTTTCCTGAGCGTCTGCAGCAGATTATCCTGCGTGGTGAGCAGCCCTTGACCTGCCGTCCCGGCGAATTGCTTGAACCTGCTGATTTTGTTCTGAAAAAGGATGAACTTGAGAAAAAACTCGGTCATAAGGTGTCCGATCGCGATGTTCTCTCTGCTGTTCTCTATCCCGGCGTTTATGAGGAATACGATCGTTTCCGCCAGGAGCACAGCGATGTTTCGGTTCTGCCGACCCCGGTATTTTTCTACGGTCTGGATATTGGTGATGAAGTCACCATCGAGATTGAACCCGGTAAGACCCTGATTGTTAAGCTGAGCGCCATCGGTCGGGTGCGCGAGGATGGAACCCGCCATATCTATTTTGAACTTAATGGTGAACCCCGGATGACGACCGTTGTCGATCGTTCAGTCGAAACTGATGTGAAGAGCAGCGTTAAGGCTGATCCGGATAATGGCCATGAGATCGGTGCGCCGATGCCGGGTAAGATTTTCAAACTGATGGTTAAGGAAGGGGATAAGGTCGAAGAAGGCGATGTGCTGGTGATTACCGAGGCGATGAAAATGGAGACCAATGTGAAGACGCGTCGCGCCGGCGTGATCAAACAGCTGGTTTTTGATGAAGGAGATCAGATCGAGCAGGGTGATTTGCTCGCTGTTATTGAATAGACTTTTTTATAAAGTTACTGAGGTGCAGCCGGATCTTCTGATAGGAGGGTTCGGCTGTTTTTTTTTCAAAAATTCGAAATACATGGATATTATCGCGGTTGCAGGGCCGGGGCCCGACAATGAACAAATATCGTATCTGTTCAGCACCGGATCTTCGGATCCTATGTCAAGGGGCGCTCTTCGTCATCCATGACCGCTTGTTGTCGCCATCCATGGCGACAAACACCCTTGCCACAGGAACCCAGACCCTGCGCAAGGACAGTGGTGAATAGTTACCAAATATCAAACAACAACGATCAGTATTCCAGGTGGGAGTCGAGCAGATGGCGTATGTCTGAACTGTCGCCGAGCTCCAGTGCCTGGCGGACGACAGCTTCGGCAGCGCTACTGTCGAGCTGATTGATGATATTTTTCAGTTGGGGGATATAGGGGGCTGACAGGGAAAAGTCACGGATACCCAGACCGATCAAGGCCAGCAGACAAGCCGGGTCGGTTGACATTTCGCCACACAGACAGAGATCTTTGCCCTCACTGCGGGTGACGGAAACCAATCGGTCGATGCACTGCAACACCGCCGGATGGAGAGGATCATAGTGGTTCTGTACTCGTGGATTGGAACGATCGGCAGCCAGCAGGTATTGAATCAGATCGTTGGTGCCGAGGGCAAAAAAGTCAACCTCTTTGGCCAGGTGGGACGCCAGATGGATTGCCGCTGGAAGTTCGATCATTGCCC
>JAWOFG010000158.1:0-5880 GCA_046482365.1 Pelovirga sp.
AAATGGACAAAAAAAGAGGCCACCGAATCGCATGATCCAGTGGCCTCTTGATTTTTTTGGTTGCGGGAGAGGGATTTGAACCCCCGACCTTCGGGTTATGAGCCCGACGAGCTACCAGACTGCTCCATCCCGCGTCAGAATTTGACACCCTATCCCTCATAACGGATACTGTCAACCTTTTTCTTGACATCATTGACTTTTCGTCCCCATAGTTGCCTCGATCTTCTTCACCTCGGCGACACAGGCCGGCGCAGTAACACCTCATGGAGCACACCAATGCAGGCAACCATCGACCTGGAAGCAGCACTTAAATACCGTCAGCAACAGGCGCTGCTGGTTGATGTCCGCTCCCCGGCTGAATATGTTGAAGCTAGTATCCCCGGCGCGATCAATGTCCCCCTGTTCAGCAACGAGGAACGTGCCGAGATCGGCACCCTCTATAAGCAGCAGGGGAAAATGACCGCCCGACGCCGTGGTGTTATCATTGCCGCCCCCAAAATTCCCGATTTCGTCAGCCGGATTGAATCAGCCCGGGGCCTGTCGACGCTCCCGGTGGTCATTTTTTGCTGGCGTGGCGGCATGCGCTCCCTGGCCATGACCAGCTTTATGAATCTGGCAGGGATTCCCGCGCGTCAACTCATTGGTGGCCACAAAGCCTTTCGCCGCATGGTCTGCGACTATTTTAACGATTACTTGTGGTCAAAAATCTACGTGCTCCGCGGTCTGACCGGCATTGGCAAAACCCGCATTCTGCAACAACTGGAGCAACAGGGACAGCCGGTTATTGATCTGGAAAAAATCGCCAATCACCGTGGCAGTGCCTTTGGTGGCCTGGGGCTTGGCGAACAGCCCGGACAAAAACAATTTGAGGCGCGCCTGTGGGCCAGACTGGAAGAATTGCGCGACAGTCCCTACCTCATCACCGAAGGCGAGAGTCGGCATATCGGCCGTCGGGCTGTCCCGCCACGTTTTCATCAGGCAATGCAACAACAGCCCAGTCTCTGGCTTACGACCTCGATGAAGCTACGCACTGAGATCATTCTTGCCGACTATCCCGATCTGGAGCAGCTCCACCCGGCGATTGCCCGCGCCCTCAATTCCCTGCGTGAGCGCCTGGGAAACAAAAGTGTCGATCAGCTCCAGCAATTACTCGACGATGAAAACTGGCATCTGCTGATCGCCAGATTGATGCAGGATTACTATGATCCCCTCTATCTGCACACCAAGCCCCAGCACCATCTTGAAATCTGTTATGATTCTCTGGAACAAGGTGCAACAGCGGTGATGAGTACCATCAAACGCCTGGAAGAGGGTCTTTAATATTAATATAGAATGCACAATCGATAACCCTACGGAGCCGTTACCATGAAGATTCTGGTCAAAAAAATCAGTCCCACTATTACCACTCCCTGCCTTATTTTCTTTACCCCGGAAGGGCGAACCAGCCCCCAACTTCTCGCCCAGCTTGATGATCATTTATGCCAACTGGTAACCACAGCACAGCGTAACAATGAATTTCGTGGTCGCCATGCAGAAACCCTCCTGCTCCACAGCACCGGCACGATTGGCCCCAGCCGTATTTTACTGGTGGGGATGGGCAAAGCAAGCGACGCTTCTCTGGACAAATTACGCCGGGCCGCCAGCAGCGCGGTGGCCGTGCTCAAACAAAAAAGCATCAGCAAGGCCAGCTTTAGCCATAGCGATGTGGCTATTAAAAAAACAACAGCAGAACAACAGGCGCAGGCCATTGTCGAAGGGATACTGCTGGCCAACTATCAGTATCTGCGCTACCAAAGCCCCTCCCCCGACACGGCAAAACCTTTGGAACAGATTGTCCTGTTGGCCGCCAGCGCTAAAACCCTTCCGCTGCTGCAGCGCGGGGCCAACAGGGCCGAAGCTATCTGTGCCGGCGTCCACCTGGCGCGCGACTTGGTGAACGCTCCCGGCAACCTGAAGTCGCCGGAATTTCTTGCCATGCAGGCGGTAGCCATGGCGGAAAAAAACGGCATCAAAGCCCATCTGCTTGACCAGGCGCGCCTTCAACAGCTTGGTTGCGGTGCCCTGCTCGGCGTTGCCCAGGGAAGTACACGCCCACCCTACCTGATTGTGCTTGAGTATTCAGGCGACCCGAAAGGCGGTGCGCCGCTGGCGCTGGTCGGTAAAGGGGTGACCTTTGATACCGGCGGCATCTCCCTTAAACCGGCAGACAAGATGGATGAGATGAAGATGGACATGGGCGGTGCCGCAACCGTTATCGGTACCATGCTGGCCGCCGCCCGTCTGGAACTGCCCGTCAACCTGGTTGCGGTGGTCCCGGCGGTGGAAAACATGCCCTCCGGCAACGCCATCCGCCCCGGGGACATCCTGACTTCCCTGTCGGGCAAGACAATCGAAGTTCTCAATACCGATGCCGAAGGACGACTTATCCTGGCCGATGCCCTGACCTATGTGGAACGTTATAAACCCCGGGCGGTCATTGATCTGGCCACCCTGACCGGCGCCTGCATCATCGCTCTCGGCAATCAGGCGGCGGCGATTCTCGGTAACAATGACAAGCTGATTGATCAATTGATCAAAGCCGGACAGCGCAGCGGCGAACGCCTGTGGCAGCTCCCTTTGTGGGAAGAATACGCCAACCAGATCAAGAGCGATTTTGCCGATGTAAAAAACACCGGAGGTCGCCCGGCCGGCACCATTACCGCTGCCGCCTTCCTGCAGAAATTTGCCGACCAGTATAACTGGGCGCACCTGGATATTGCCGGCATGGCATGGGAGGATAAAGGCAAAGCCGGCATCCCCCGTGGCGGCAGCGGCTTCGGTGTCCGTCTGCTCATCGACTACCTGCTGGCCGAATCAGGTAATCGATGAACACCACAAAGGATCAGCTTGAGGGCCTGGAATGAGTCACCGCACCAACGAAGTCATGCAGGTATTGACTATCATTGCTTCCATCTTCATCCCCCTGACCTTTATTGACGGGGTTTATGGAATGAATTTTGCCGTCATGCCGGAGCTGAAGTGACGCTTTGGCTACCCCTTTGGCCTGCTGCTGGTGGCGGCCAGTGCGATAGCAATGCTCTGGTATTTTAAGCGCAAAAAACGGTTTTAGCTGCCACCACAAAAGACCCGGGGACACAGAGAAGAACAAAGTGATATTTAGTGATTCCAGGCCGATCCTGTTCCCCATTTGTCAGGTGGTGACAGCTTGACACAGCGGTGAAACTGTTGCTAGATTGCCGCGTTCGGCATAACAGACAAGGATAGTACCACTTCCTTTAGCAAAGGAAATTCTTCGGGCACCTCAACGGAGCTTTAGTTCATGCGCTTTTCCGATCCACCACAAGATTTTGACCTCCCCAAAGGGGTTCGTGATTTTCTCCCCTTAAAAGCCGCTAAGCTGGAATACCTGCAAGAACAACTACGCAAGGTCTATTCGGCCTGGGGATTTCATCCGGTCATTCCGCCGCAACTGGAATTCCTCGATGTCCTGGAACGTGGCTTGGGCGAAGGGTTGCGCGAGCGCGCGTTCCGTTTCGATGATCGCCAGAGCAACCGCCTCCTCGCTTTTCCGCCGGACATGACCGCCCAGATTGCCCGCATTGCCGCCACCCGCATGAGCCAGATGCTGTTACCATTGCGCCTGTGCTACAACGGCAGAGCCCTGCGCCATACCGAACAGCAGGCCGGCAAGGATCGCGATATTTTTCAGTCGGGCGTTGAACTGATTGGGCTGGACAGCCCCGAAGCTGACGCCGAAATGATCGCCATGACCATTGAAGCCCTGAGTGCCGTTGGTGCCGATCGCTTTACCGTTGATATCGGCCAGATGGAGTTTTTCCGTGGCGTCATGGACAGCCTCCCCGTTGATCGTCACAAGGCTGATCAGGTTGCCGATGCTATCCTGCGCAAAGACAGTTCCGAACTTGGTTTGCTCCTTGAAAACACCAGCATCAGCGACCATGCCAGGACCGAGATTCTCGTCCTGCCGCGTCTGTTCGGCGGCCGCGAAGTCCTCGAACTCGCTGAAAAGTCAGTCAGCAACGACCGCTCACGCCGGGCGCTGGATAATCTGGCAGATATTCTTGATGTTCTTGAAACCTACGGCGTCAGCGAGCACGTCACCATCGACCTCGGTGAACTGCGTGGGCTCAATTATCATACCGGCATGACCTTCCAGGGGTTCATTCCCGGGCTTGGACGCAGTATCTGCAGTGGCGGTCGCTATAACAGCCTGATGGCCCAGTATGGTCACGATGTGCCCGCAACCGGCTTTACCTTCAGCCTGCTCCATCTGCTCTTTGCCCTTGATAAAAATCTCGATGAGACCATTGCTCCCGGCACCGATCTGCTGGTGTACTCTACCGGCGACAATTTACGAGCAGCGCAGAAACTCGCGCGCCAGTTACGTCAGCGTGGTTATTCGGTAGCACGGGATATTATCAGACGCCGGATTGACGAAACCCTTGTTTATGCCCGCCAGATGAATTACCGTTACGTGGCAGTTGTCGCTACCGAAGATCTCGATATTGAACTCATCTCGCTGACCGACTCAAGCCGCAGCCGCATCAGCTGGCAGCAGATTCAACACCCGGACTTCACCTTAAATTGATTTTACCCATTGCCGGCAGTATCACTGCACCGGCACAACAGGAGCGAGCAGGAACCTATGGCCAACATGATTATCGTCGGTGCCCAGTGGGGTGACGAAGGAAAAGGCAAAGTTGTCGATATCTACACCGAATTTGTCCAGAATGTTGTGCGCTTTCAGGGCGGCAATAATGCCGGACACACCCTGGTGGTCGGTGACGAAAAAACCGTTCTCCACCTGATCCCCTCCGGCATCCTGCATCAAGACAAACGTTGCATTATCGGCAACGGCGTGGTTCTGGATCCCAAGGTCTTTCTTGAAGAAATCGACAAACTCAAGAAACGTGGCTATTTGCAGGATGATCAGCAACTGATGGTCGATGGTGCGGTCAACATCATTATGCCCTACCACAAGAAGATCGACATTGCTCGCGAAGTCAAATCCGGCGCCAAGAAAATCGGCACCACCGGACGCGGTATCGGGCCGACCTATGAAGACAAGGTCGGGCGCCGAGGCATCCGCTTTGCCGACCTGCTCAAGCCTGAGACCTTTCGGCGCAAACTCAAAGAGATCCTGCCCGAGAAAAACTTCTTTCTTGAAAATTATCTCGGCGAAGAGCCTCTGAATGAGGAAGCCATCGTCGAAGAATACCTTGGCTATGCCGAGCGTCTGCGGGTTTATCTCGGCCGCGCCTCGACGACCCTCGACCAGGCCATCAACAATGGTGAAAATATATTGTTTGAAGGAGCACAAGGCAGCCTGCTCGATATTGACCACGGCACCTATCCCTACGTCACCTCCTCCTCGACCATCGCTGCCGGTGCCTGTACCGGTACTGGTCTCGGACCAAAGGTCATTGACGAAATCATCGGCATCTCCAAAGCCTATGTTACCCGGGTGGGTGAGGGTCCATTTCCAACTGAGCTGAACGATGAAATGGGAAAAACCCTGCGCGCAGCCGGCAACGAATTTGGTGCCACCACCGGTCGTCCGCGCCGCACCGGCTGGCTCGACATTGTCGCTCTGCGCGAAGCGGTACGTACCAATGGCCTGACCGGCATCGCCCTGACCAAGATGGACGTACTGAGTGAACTGGACACCATCAAGGTCTGCACCGCTTATCGTCACGGCGAACAGATTATCGAGGAATTTCCCCAGGATCTCGATGTCTTAAGCGCCTGCACACCGATCTATGAAGAAATTCCCGGCTGGCAGTCAGATATCATCGAACTGAAGCACTATGCTGACCTGCCACAGCAGGTTCGCGACTATGTTGCCAAAATTGAAGGCTG
>JAWOFG010000184.1:0-7374 GCA_046482365.1 Pelovirga sp.
AATCCAGCGATTGAGAACGGGCACGACCTTGTCACCATCTTCGATCGGTAATGCGCCGCCCGGACAAAAATCTTTCTGCACATCGACAATGATCAGAGCATCACCAGACTGCAAGTTTTCTTCGATACGGGCCATAGAATACCTCCATAACTCCTTGGTGAACAGTGACATGCTTACAGTGGTTCTCCGGCTTAGCCGATTTATTATATCTTTCTCGTGACAGCCTCCACCGTGGACAGCTCATCGATGGCGATACTGATGTTCTTCTCTGCTGCTGTCAGGGGCTGTAAACTGGTAAGCTGAAAGTCGAGCACCTTTTCATCTGCGTCAGACAGGCTGTCTCTTTGCTTTGCGCGGCGCTTGATGCGCTGGCGAAACAGCTCTTCGTTCAACTGAAAATCAAGAATGTTAAAGGGGCATTTCCGCCTTGTGGCGAGTTGTGCGATCTGCCGACGATCAGCCTGTCTGATAAAGGTGGCGTCAACGATTGCACTGAATCCGGCATCAAGGATGATATCTGCCAGTTGGTTGAGGTGGCCATAGGTTTTTGCGTTAGCAGCATCACTGTAAATACCCTGCTGGATAGAGGCCTTGCCGGACTGGCTGGCCCCAAGATGATGAAGGCGCTTGCGCTCAAGGTCGGAATGGATACAGATGGCTCCGATGTGCTGCGCCAACTGGTTGACGAAGGTTGTTTTTCCTGACCCTGATAGTCCGTGGGTGATGATCAGCCGGGGTGTTACTCTTTGCGTGTAGCTTTCAGCAAGTGCCAGGTAGCTTTCAAGTTGTTCAAGGTCGGTGCGGCGTTCCTGGGTTGATAAACCCGGCTGACGCAGGCGCAGGCCAAGGACTTTGGCTCTGACCATGGCGCGATAAACCTGGTAAAACCGTAACACTTTCAGGCCGGCATAGTCTCCAGTGTGGCGCAGGTAAGCATTGAGAAAGGCCCAGGCATACTGATGTAGACCTCGATCATCAAGGTCCATGACCAGAAAGGCGATGTCGTTGATGGTGTCAATCCAGCGCAGGTTCTCGTTGAATTCGATACAATCGAAGAGCAGCGGTTCATCATGAAACCAGGCCATATTGGCCAGGTGCATGTCACCATGGCATTCGCGGACAAAACCGCAATCGCGCCGTGCCTGAAGGACAGATTGCAGAGCTGAGAAGCTTGACTCGCTCCAGTCTTCGATGGTGCTGATGGTTTGAAGTGATACCTTGTCCGGGAGTCCAGACTTGATCTGCTCGAAATTCTGGCGGATTGGCTCGATGACACTCTGTGGTGCTCCGAAATGATGATGCCGGTCAGCATGGGCGGCCTGTAAATGAACTTCAGCGATTTTTTCAGCAAACTCGATTAATACGGCAACATCCAACTTTCCTGCCGTCAGCATCCGGTCGAGCTGGTTTTCCTGAGGGAAACGGCGCATTTTGACCAGATAATCCAGCGCCGGTTCCTGGTTCAGACGCGGCTGGTCGATAGATCCGCCGACAGGAATAACCTCAAGATAAAGTTCCGGGGCAAAGCGGCGATTGAGCCGGAGTTCTTCAGTGCAGAAATAGTGGCGCTTGGCGAGGCTGGAAAAGTCGAGAAAGCCGAAATTGACCGGTTTCTTCATTTTGTATGCATAATCACCACTTAAAAAAATCCACGAGGCGTGGGTTTCAATCAGTGTTGCTGCCGGTTCCGAAGAGCCGAAGAAGGAAGGTGCAAGCATGTGCTTGACTAGTTGACGGTGCTTCTCCATGACAATGCCTTATGGCGATTTGCTTCGGTGAAAAAATGGTTGTCTTCACTTGAAGTCTAGTCGATGGAACATGTTTGGCAAGGATCAAGCGGCATTGATTTGCGATAACGCGGCCAGGAAAAAAAGAATAGTCCGAGCCTGTTGGGTTTGAAGGGATGAAACCAGAATCAGGGGGCACAAAGTTAATTGTGCCCCCTGATTTGAATGTTACAAGGACTGTGGCTCGACAGTTATCTGTTGTCCAGCCTGAATTAGAGCCCCATCAGGGGATCGGTCAGACCAAATACATAGATGGCCACAAGGCCCAGAATTCCAGTAGCAAGCACATAGAAGACAGTTGGAATAATTGTCATGCGAATTGTTCTGCCTTCCTGCCCGAGGAGCCCGACGGTTGCCGAGGCAGCAACCACATTATGAATAGCGACCATGTTGCCGGCTGCTGCGCCCATTGCCTGCAGAGCAATCATGACTGCACCGGAAACACTCAGGGCGTTTGCCACTTCAAGCTGGAACTGGCTGAGCATCATGTTACTGACGGTGTTCGATCCGGCGATAAACGCGCCCAGGCCACCCACCGTAGGAGCAAGTAACGGGTAGACGGAACCGAAGGTCACAGCAACAAAGTCGGCCATGGCGACCGGCATGGATGCCAGATCAGCCCCGTTTATCCCGGAATTAATCAGAATCCGCACCATCGGGATGGTAAAAATCAAAACGAATCCGGCACCAATAAGGGTTTTGCCGGCCGAACTGGCCGCTTCGGTAAATTGAGATAATTTCATTTTGTGGAGAAACAGGGTCAATATACAGACGAACAGTAAAATTCCACCGGGAAGATAAAGCGGTTCAATGCTGCCGCTGACGCCTGTTTCGCCAAGAATATTTGACCAGCCGAATGAGACACTGAGCAGTGCTGACTTCAGAGCAGGGAAGACGCGGCTGGCGACGAGAATCAGGGCAACCAGCAGATAGGGGGTCCAGGCCATGGGCAGGGAGATTTTGCGCTCATCAAGGCTGGGCTTTTTGGGAACGATGGTACCAAACCAGGCTTTCGGCCACTCTTCTTGTGGCGCAAAGTCCCAAACAGTTTTTGGCGCAAGGAAGCCTTTTTTTGCGGCTGGAACAACAATGGCCATACCGACCAGAGCACCGACGATAGAAGGAAATTCCGGACCAAGAAAAATTCCGGTAAGGGCATAGGGGACCGCAAAGGCCAGGCCGGTAAACAGCGCGAAAGGCGTCATTGCCAGCCCTTCCTTCCAGCTCTTGTTTTTGCCGAAAAAACGGGTAAGCATCATGACCATCAGCAACGGCATCAGGGTTCCGACGATGGCATGACCAATAGCTACTTCAGAGGTAATAATCTGCAGAAACACCTCCCAGCTGGAACCATTGGCGGTGAGTTGATTGCCGATAGCGATATGATCCAGTCCATTGGTGACACCGATGATAATAGGTGTTCCAACGGCGCCGAAAGAGACCGGCGTTGATTGTATCATCATGCCAACCATAATGGCACCAAGAGCCGGAAAGCCGATAGCGACCAGCAATGGCGCGGCGATGGCAGCCGGAGTACCGAAACCGGAAGCGCCTTCGATAAAGCAGCCGAAAAGCCACGCCAGAATAAGAACCTGAATGCGTCGATCTGGACTGATATTGGTGAACCCTGCCCGGATAGTTGAAATAGCGCCGGAATTCTGAAGGGTATTGAGGAGCATAATCGCTCCGAAAATAATCCAGAGGACTGCGGCGGTGACAATGATGCCCTGGAAGGTTGAGGCGAGAACACGGTTCAGGCTCATCTCCCAGAAGAACAGCGCAATGCCGGCCGCTGAAAGATAAACAATGGGCATAGCTCGCCGAGCCGGCCATTGCAGGCCAACCAGCAGCACGGCTGCGATAATAATAGGTGTAGCTGCGAGTAACGCTTGGATCCCTGCTGACATAACATAACCCCTTGCGAAAAAGATTTATTGTGCTTTCTGCGGTCGTATTGTTCTGCGATGGTGCAGATTCTTGAGTTTATTTAGCCCCCATTTTGAAAACTGAAAATGTGGTTATCCCTGGTTTTCGGATGGGCACTGTTTAATAAGGAATTCCGTTTATGGATAGGCGTTGATGATGTGTACTCCTTTCGCTTCATCAAGGCTGGATCAGAAAATCTTAGTGGCAGTTCAAAAAAAAATAAAAAATAAATGATGCTGGTAATATATATAAAACACCATATCTGGCAAAGAGGTATGACCTCTTATATGCTAAGTCTATTCCCCAAGTAAATATTTTTTTTCTGTATCGGTATTTTTTTTGTTATAAGGATGGCAAGATTTTTAGAGCACATAGGTCGATAGATAGAAACAACAAAAACAGTCATGATTGGTTTTCAGGGTGATTCAGTACCTTATCCGCTTGGCTTTTAGTCGTAAAAATTCACCACCTGTGGTACTTTCCCTTGCCCATCCTGGGTTAGAAAAAAAATGTTGTTCTAGTACTCTTCATCGTTAATGATGGTTTTTTGCAAGTCTCAATAGGAACCACAGAACTGAAAATGATTTTGCTGGATTGCTCTAAAATTCTTTTTTGCCAAGGAGATAGAAATGAAAAAGATTCTTTTTACCCTGTTTTGTATCGCTATCATGATACCGGCTACTGTCTGGTCCCTTGACCCGGTCAAAATCGGTATGGTGACGACGCTTTCCACCAAAGCCGGTTATCTCGGCGAAGAGGTTCGTGATGGGTTCCGCTTGGCTATGGCTCAGGAAGGGGGGACGCTGGGCGGCGTTCCGGTCGAGTTGATGGTTGAAGACGATGGTGGCGACCCGGGCAAGGCCAGGCAGATCGCCGATCGCTTTATCAAACGCGACAAGGTCGGGATCATGACCGGAATCATTTTTTCTAACGTGGCGATTGCTGTTGTGCCCAAAGTGGTGAGTGACGATGTTATTTATATCAGTGCCAACGCCGGTCCCTCACTTCTGGCCGGCAAAGGCTGCGATCCCAATTATTTCAATGTCGCCTATCAGAACGACAATCTGGATGAGGTGGTCGGCCAATATGTCAGCGAAGCAGGATTTAACAACGTTTATTTGCTTGCCCCCAATTATCCCGCCGGTAAAGATCACCTGGCCGGCTTCAAGCGCTACTATCAGGGGGAGATTGCCGGTGAGGTCTACACCAAACTCGGTCAATCTGACTACGCGGCTGAAATCGCCACCCTGCGTGCCAGCAAGCCGGATGCAGTCTTCTTTTTTCTGCCGGGCGGCATGGGAATCAACTTCCTCAAACAATATGCCCAGTCCGGTCTTAACCAGACAATTCCGGTCTTCGGCCCGGCCTTTTCTTTTGACGAGCGGTTGCTGCAGGCCGTCGGTCCGGCAGCTCTGGGGGTGAAAAACGGTTCTCAATGGAGCCATGACCTCGACAGCCCAGCCAACCGCCAGTTCGTCGCCGCATTTCGTGCAGCTTACGGGCGTACCCCGACGCTCTATGCCAGCCAGGGCTATGATGCAGCACGCCTGCTCGCCGGCGCCCTGAAAAAGGTTAACGGTGATATTACACAATTATCAGCGTTGCGCTCGGCACTGCGGGCGGCGGACTTTGAATCGGTACGCGGGGATTTCAAATTCTCTACTAACCAGCACCCGATTCAGAACCTCTATATCCGTGAAGTCGTGCAGGATGAAGCCGGGAATTATACCAACAAAACTCTCAAGACCGTTTTCACTGCACACAGCAATGCCTATGTCAGTGAATGCACAATGGCTGACTGAAGAACCAACCCGATTCCGGCGAATATATGCTTCTAGTGTTTGAACAATTGCTCAATGGTTTGCAGCTTGGCGTCACCCTGTTCCTGCTCTCCGCCGGTTTGACCCTGGTGTTCGGCATTATGCAGGTGATCAACCTGGCCCATGGTTCATTTTACATGATCGGTGCCTATGTCGCAGCGACAGTCACGGCCCAGACAGGTTCTTTCCTGTTTGGGCTGGCAGTTGCCCTGCCGGTTACCGCGCTGATCGGTATGCTGGTCGAAATGAGTATTTTACGTCGATTGTACCAGCGGGAGCATGTTGACCAGGTTTTGGCAACGTTCGGATTAATTATGTTTTTCAATGAATTGACCCGGATTATCTGGGGGCGCCAGCCTCTGTTCATGGATGCTCCGAGCTGGTTGTCAGGCAGCATTGAACTGATCCCCGGTATTCCCTATCCGACTTACCGTCTTGCTGTGATCGCTGTCGGTCTGCTGGTTGCATTGTTCCTCTATCTGATGTTCGCCTATACCCGCGTCGGCATGCAGATTCGCGCCGGTGCCAGCAACCGCGAGATGGCGGCTGCCCTGGGGATTAACATTAAGCGGCTCTACACCCTGGTGTTCGGCCTCGGTACTCTGCTGGCCGGGCTGGCCGGGGTGATGGCGGGACCGATCCTGGCAGTCGAAGCGGGAATGGGAGAAAGCATCCTGATTCTCACTTTTGTGGTCATTGTCATTGGTGGCATCGGTTCGGTGCGCGGAGCATTTGTCGGAGCCCTGCTGGTCGGTATGGTCGACACCCTAGGGCGCGCGTTTTTGCCGCTGTTTTTTCGTTTGTTTTTTCCTGCCGCAACGGCGGATGGCGCTGCCGCCTCGATTGCTTCCATATTGATTTATCTTCTGATGGCCGCGATTCTGATCTGGCGCCCGCGCGGACTGTTGCCGGCTCACTCCTGACAGGTTCTGCCCGATTCCACAACACGAAAGATTCGACATGTTCAGACTGACCCGAAAAACGCTCCTGTTGATTTCCGGCACCCTGCTGTTATTGCTGCTGCCGGTATTGCTGGGGTGGCTGGGTGAAGAGTATCTTATTTCGCTGGCAAGCCGCATCCTGATTTACGCCCTGGTGGCGGTCAGTCTCGATCTGATGCTCGGTTTTGGTGGTATGGTGAGCCTGGGTCATGCTGCATTTTTTGGTATCGGTGCCTATGTGGTAGTGATCTTCTCCCACCATAGCTTCGATGGTACCTCTGTGATTTCCTGGCCCTTTGTTGTTCCCGGACTGGACGCGGCGCTGGTCCTGTGGCCGCTGGCGATTCTGGTTTCGGCACTGCTGGCGGCTATCATCGGCGCTTTGAGTCTGCGCACCAGCGGTATGCACTTCATCATGATCACCCTGGCTTTTGCCCAGATGCTGTTCTTCTTTTTCGTTTCCCTCGAAGCCTACGGCGGGGATGACGGCCTCAGCCTGTTTGAGCGCAACCGCTTTCCTGGTCTGGATCTGAGCAATGACACACATTTCTACTACCTTTGCCTCGCTGTGCTCGGAATTTTTCTACTGATTGCTTATCGGCTGGTTTCGTCCCGTTTCGGTATGGTGATTCGGGGCAGCAAGGACAATGAAAAGCGGATGCAAGCTCTTGGTTATCCGACCTTTCTCTACAAATTGGCCTGCTTTGTGATCGCCGGGGCCGCCGCAGGGCTGGCCGGGGCACTGATCGCCAACCACACCGAATATGTCAGCCCGGGCTTGATGCACTGGACCCACTCCGGAGTGATTCTGGTCATGGTGCTGTTGGGGGGCAGCGGTACTCTGTTCGGACCGGTTCTCGGAGCCGCGACCTTCCTGATTCTGGAAGAAGTGCTGGCGAT
>JAWOFG010000232.1:0-32045 GCA_046482365.1 Pelovirga sp.
GGCATTGAAGGCTGGTGCCTGGAGATTGAACTGCGTTCCGGTTCCCAGCATGCTCAGCAAGAGTTTATTCCGCTACTGCGGCGGTCGGTTTTTAAAAGTCGCCAACTGACAGATAGTCCGTTGTTGGTGCGCCTTGATAGTGCTCACGATGCCGTAGCGACACTGGCCACCTTGCTGGAGGACAGTGTCGACTTTATCGTCAAATGGAACCCGCGCAAAACCGATGTGCCGATCAAAGCCACCGAGGTATTTTATCACGGCAAGACTGTTCATCAGGATGAGACCTGCCGGGTCGCCATCATGACGGAAACCGCCCTGCGCACCTATCAGGACGAGGACGGCAACGACAAAACCATCAAGGTTCGCCGTGTCGTCAGAGCGACGGAGCGTTATGTCGATCGTCACGGTCAACGCTTGCTGGTGCCGGATATGGAGATCGAAGGCTGGTGGACGAACCTGGCTGTTGCCAAGGACAAGGTCATCGAACTCTACAAAGGTCATGCTCTGTGTGAGCAGTATCACTCTGAACTGAAAACCGTACTGCAAGATCTGATGTACTTCGCCGCCCGGATGATCCGCCACGGACATGGTCTGGCTCTTCGGTTCAGTTGTCACGCCACCTGGCAGGCACGGGCGTTTATCAAAACCTACGAACGCTTTGCCTATGGCTAACGAGAAAGCCCTCACTGATCCGAGAAAACAACGCGGAAGCCGGCAGCGCCAACGGGAAAAGTGCGCCCGGCGACACAGAAGGAGCAGAATGAATGCCTTAAAAATCAGCTAAATTGTCAAAGAACAGGTCGGCTTAGCCGAAAGCACTGACGGTAGAGCCGGTTTATCGCTGTTGAATCTGTGAAAATTGGTTCACAGATGAAATACCAGAGGTGCCAATAGGTCACCTCACTGATTCAGGTTAATGGCAACGAAAGAATCATCAGACACAAAGTAAATCACCTCAAGTTTCGTAGACATTTTTGAGATGGTCTATTTTTCCAAACTCCACCTAAGCCAGTCTTAGCTCATGTCTCACATTGCTATTGGGGTAAGGTCAGCGCTTCTGGATCGACTGACTCATCGCGCCCATATCATCGAATGCATCTGGGACAGCTATCGCCTCAAGCAGTCTCTGAAAGGAGGGAAAAAGAAGATTGCCCTATCTGGGCCGAGTTTACCTTCTGAGACATAAACCACTGCGTTGACATCAGTATCAAGAGAGTTCAAAATCAGTATTATATCGGTATAAGAATATCGTGACAAAAGAATCGCTGGATTAAAGCTGATAAGGAGGTGTCTATGGGCAACCAGAATGTAGGGAAACGGTTACTGTTTGCTGTGTTTTTTGTTATCAGTTTGCTGATGCTGACCACATTGGCCTCAGCACAGGACATGTATCTCAAATACAATGTCCATACCCAGGTTGACCGGGCAAACGTCCTTAAGGGGAGCTATGCCAATTATACCAATCCGGGCGACGGGCACCTTATTATCCCGGCGGGAACAAAAATCAATATCAGCAAAAAGTCCCGACGCGGATTTTATTTTACCCACGAGGTTTCTTCACAAGAGGCCTTTGTCGAATTTCATGAGCCCAGGATGGGTATGAGCGTGGATGCCTATATTGATCTGATCACCTCAGCCTCACCGGTCAATCTGGCAAAGTTTTCCGCAACTGACCAGAAGGGAATCAAAGAAGGCAGGGCAAGCGTCGGGATGACCCGCGAGGGAGTGATGACGGCCCTCGGCTATCCCGCTGCTCATCGGACGCCTGATCTTGATGCCGGTCGCTGGGTTTATTGGCAGAATCGTTTTCGCACCCTCGCTGTCGATTTTGGTGCCGATGGCAAAGTTTCGTCCATCACCAACTGATGTGATTTATCCGAAGTTCGAAAGAAGAGGTTGAAGGTTGAAGGATGACAAGCGCATTGCTCTGGTCACCGGAGCGAGCAAAGGAATAGGTGCGGCCATTGCTGTCGATCTGGCGGTGGAAGGGTTTCATGTCTGGCTGAATTATCGTTCAGATCAGGCCGGTGCCGAGAAGGTTGCAGATCTGATTCGCGACGCAGGAGGGAGCAGCACCCTGTTGTGTTTTGATGTGACGGATAGCGCGGATGTTGGCCGTATTCTCGATCCTTTACTTGAGGATCAGGTGCCCTACGTCCTGGTCAATAATGCCGGTTTTGCCCGTGACGGTATTATGGCAATGATGCCGGAGCAGGATTGGCGGGATGTTCTGGACGTTCACTTGGGTGGTTTTTTTAACGTAACCCGGCCGGTGGTGGCACGCATGCTGAAAAAACGTAGCGGGCGGATCATCAATATCGTTTCAACGTCGGGTGAAACCGGGGTGGCCGGCCAGGTTAACTATTCAGCCGCCAAGGCAGGGCTGATCGGTGCCACCCGCTCCCTTGCAGCAGAGGTTGGCCGCCGCAAGATCCTGGTCAATGCTGTATCGCCAGGCTTCATCGAAACCGATATGATCAGCGACTTACCGAAAGAGCAGATTTTGCCTGGTATTCCTTTGGGGCGTTTCGGCACTCCGGAAGAAGTGGCGGGGCTGGTCAGCTTTCTCTGTTCAGACAAAGCCACTTACATCACCGGCCAGGTATTCGCCGTCAACGGTGGCGTCCACATTTAAGCCAAAGGAAGCAAACGTGAAGCGAGTCGCCATTACCGGTATCGGCATCATTTCCTGTCTCGGGCAGGATATCAACACCGTTGGTGCTGCCTTAAAGGCCGGGGTCTCCGGTATCGTAGTTGACTCTCAGCGGACTGAGCTGGGTTTTCGCAGCCCGCTCACTGCTCGGATTAAAGACTTTGACGATAAGATTCTCGGGCGTAAACAGCGCAAAAGTATGCCCGATTTTGCGGTCTGGGCCTATGCCGCCAGTCGTGCTGCGTTGCAGATGGCAAAACTTGATGAACTTGCTATCCGGAATGATCAGACCGGCCTGCTGTTTGGATGTGATTCCAGTTGTATTGCCGCCATCGAACAGGTCGAAGCTTTAAAGGCCGCCGGTGAAACCAAAGGGATCGGCAGTGGTCAGATCTTTCGTTCCATGACCTCGACTGTCACCATGAATCTGAACACCCTGTTGGGCACCCGGGGTGCCTGCTGGAGCTTGAGTTCCGCCTGCTCCAGCGGCGGCCATGCTGTGGGTCAGGCGGCGGATCTGATTCGTCTGGGACGGCAGGAACGAATGATCTGTGGTGGTGCCCAGGAAGTCAACTGGCAATCCATGTGCAGTTTTGATGGTCTTGGGGCCTTTTCTGTGCGGGTTGATGATCCGGCTGCAGCCAGTCGCCCCTTTGATGCCGATCGGGATGGTCTAGTTCCCGGCGGTGGTGCAGCAGCTATTGTTCTCGAACGCTATGATCTGGCCGAGCAGCGTGGTGCCACCATTCTCGGGGAAGTACTCGGTTACGGTTTTTCTTCCGATGGCGGGCAGCTCTCAATCCCGTCTTCCGACGGCCTGGGACGTGCCATGCGCATGGCACTGGATGACAGTGGCCTGGCTGCTACCGATATTGATTATCTGTGCGCCCACGCGACCTCGACCCCGACGGGTGATGCGGCGGAAGCCGAAAACATCCGTCGCGTATTTGGCAGCAGAACCCCAGCCATCTCAGCCCTGAAGGCCATGACCGGTCATGAGTTGTGGATGTCGGGGGCATCACAGGTAGTTTACACCACCATCATGGCACAGCAGGGCTTTATCGCTGCAAGTAAAAATTTTCTGCGTCCTTGTGACGGGACTCAAGGGTTGAACATTCTACGGGAACCCCTTCCTTTTGGCCCCAAGCGGGCCCTGTGTAATTCCGCCGGCTTCGGCGGCACCAACGCTTCTCTTGTGATCGGCTACGATTAAGCCATGAGCTACGACAGTATTATTATCGGGACGGGTCTGTCCGGATTGACCTGCGGCCTGTTATTGGCAAAAAGCGGGCGCAGAGTGTTAATGGTCGAACAGCATCATGAACCGGCGCCGGTGGTACGCGGTTTTTCCCGAGGTGGGATCTATTTTGACAGCGGCTTTCATTATGCCGGTGGATTAGGGGAAAAAGGCCCCTTAAGACTGTTACTAAAGCATCTGGGGCTGGCAGAAAAACTCGAATTTCTGCCATTTACCGCAGCTGGATTCGACCGGCTACGGATACGCGGCAGCGCTGCCGACATCGATCTGCCGGTAGGCATGGCGAGAATTGCTGCCCACCTCTCACAATTGTTCCCGCAGTTGCAGCAGGAAATTACCAGTTTTCTAGAGGAGATTGAAGCTCGCTGGCGAGATTTTCCTTATCTTGACCTCGATCAGGAGTTTGCTTCGAGCGGTCTGCAGTCGGTTCATGAATCGTCGCTGGCCCAACGTCTGGAGGTATTTTCAAGCGCCCCAAGGTTGCAGACTTTATTATCGATGCACTCACTGCTCTACGGTGTGGCACCGCACGAAGCATCCGTAACCCTCAATGCCCAGGTCGCAGGCTCTTATTTTCATTCTGCTGATGGGGTTGCCGGTGGCGGCCGCAAGCTGATTACTGCGTATTTGGAACGGCTTTCAGAGTGCGGTGTCGGGCTGCGCTGCCGGGCGGAGGTAGCCCGGATCCTCAGTGTCGATGGCAAGGTTGCCGGGGTAAAGCTGGTTGATGGAGAAACTATCCTTGCCCCGGAAGTCATTGCCACCTGTAACCCGGCGCTGGTGCCGGCAATGTTGCCTGCCGGGGTGCTGCGGCCGGCCTACCGCAAGCGCCTGGAACAGTTGCAGCAGACCCCCTCGGCCTTGATCTTGTACGCCCGTTGCGTGACGCCGACGTCATTGCTGTGCGGGAGAAATCTGTTTGTATGTCCCCAACCGGGAACCTTGCGGGTGGCTCTGGATAAACCGTTGGAAGAGCGCCCCATGTATCTTGCCGGCGCCGATCACTGTCCTGCTAGCGACAGGGCCAGGGGGGTGATTGCCATTATTCCCACGGCCTTTGATGAAGTGGCTGGCTGGCAACATAGCGCAGGCCAGCGCTGCTCTGAATATCTTGCCTGGAAACAACAGATGACCCGCCGCCTGCTGCGCCATCTTACGGTCAGCGTCCCGGAACTGGGCGAACTGGATCCTCTTGATTTGGCAACGCCTTTGACCCTGGAAAAATATTCCCGTGCGCCGCAAGGGGCGATCTACGGGGTTGGTCGGGTATTGGGGCAGTTTAGCCCGCAGCCGCAAACCCGGCTGCCCGGTTTTTTCCTGTCCGGTCAAGCGGTTGCCGGCCCGGGGTTGCTGGGAACCCTGGTTGCCGGTTACTATACTTGTGGTAGCATCATCGGCCACGAACCGTTGCGGGGAGAATTGCGGACATGTCGTTAAACTCGGTTGTGATCACCGGACTCGGGGTAGTGTCACCGTTGGGAAACAGCTATGAAACCCTGACCGAACATTTATTTCAAGGACACTCAGGTATCGCCGAGCTACCTTCCTTAGGTGAGATCGGCGGCTTGCGTTCGCGTCTGGCGGCAACGGTTAAAAATGTCGATGCCAAACAGATTCCGCGCAAGAATCGTCGCTCCATGTCCGATATGTCGGTATATGCCTATCTGGCCAGTTTGCAGGCCCTGGCCCAGGCTGACTTTCCGCAAGAACAGCTGGGCTCCGGCGAGTTAGGGGTTGCCATTGGTTCGACCCTCGGCAGCACCGCCACCAGCGAGGGCTTTTTTAAGGATTATTTTCAGGATTACAGCCTTGAGCGGATGAAGTCCGGTTTGTTTTTTCAGTTGATGGGGCATTCCTGTTCCGCCAATGTGGCTCAGTCTTTGGGCATCACCGGGCGGGTAATGGCCTTGTCAGCGGCCTGTGCCACCAGTTGTCAGGCCATAGGCTACGCTTACGAGCAGATTGCTTTTGGCAAGCAGCAGGCGTTTCTCTGTGGTGGTGCTGACGAGCTTCACCCCCTGACGGTCGCGACCTTTGATGTTCTTCATGCTGCCTCAACCGCTTGGAACGATTGTCCCGACCAGGTCCCCGGCCCCTTTGATCAGCGCCGTGATGGTGTGATCTGCGGTGAAGGGAGCGGGATTCTGCTGCTTGAATCCAGTGCCTCGGCACGTGAACGTAGCGCGCCAATTCTTGCGGAGGTCGTTGGTTTTGCTACCACCTCTGATACCTCGAGCATCGCCAACCCCGATGTCGGGGCAATGGAACGCTGCATGCGCCTGGCCTTGGCCGATGCGGGCTTGACAGCAGCCGATATCGACTATATCAATGCCCATGCCACCGGCACCGGTCAGGGTGATATCGCCGAGGCCGAAGCGATTCGCGCTATTTTTGCCGATACGGTGCCTGTCAGCAGTTTAAAAGGCCATCTCGGTCATACCATGGCAGCCAGTGGTGCCATCGAGCTGGCAGCCAGCTTAGGCATGCTCCATCAGCAGCGCCTTGTCGCCACCCGTAACCTGGTGCAGATTGATGAGCAGTGTCTTGGTATTGCCCATCTGCAGAACAATGAGGAACGATCGGTCAACACCATTCTGAAAAATAACTTTGCCATGGGCGGTATCAACTGCACCATCATCATAAGGAGATATACAGGTGACTGAGCAGGAAGTGATTGAGCTGATTGATTCCAGTCTCGCCGAAGAGTTTGAACTGGAGCCTGAGGCAATGACGCCGGAAGCGAATATCTACGATGATCTGGGATTGGACAGTCTCGACACCGTTGATATGGTGATTGTGCTCGAGGGGGCGTTCAAATTCAAGATCCGGGAAGAGGAAGCGGTACGGGGAATCCGCACCCTGGGGGATATTCATCGTTTTGTTTTAAGTAAAATGGAACAACCGTCCTGAGCCGAAAGAGACCTTTTGCCATGGCCGGCAATCATCAGCGTTCAGCATCAGACACGGCCATTTACTCCGTATGGGTTGTCCTGATGAATCTGTGGGTATATCCCGCCCTGTTGTTGTGGACCCTTATCGGGATTCTGGTCTTTCCCTTTATCTTCGGTATTGGACTGCTTTTTCTGCGCCAACCGGCAGATCGTCTGATGCGCTGGTTGGTCTGGATCTACGGACGCGGCTGGTTGCTGCTGATGAGGCCGTTTGTGCGTTTTCGCCGGGAGGGGATGGAACGGATAAGGGTCGATCGCCCTTGTGTCTTTGTGGTCAATCACTTTTCTTTTTTCGATACCTACTGTATGTCCCTGCTGCCCCAGTTCGATATCGTATTTGCCGTGCGCTCCTGGCCGTTCCGGCTGTTCTGGTACAGTGCCTTCATGCGTCTGGCACGTTACCTCGATGTTGAGGGCAGCAGCTGGGAAGAAACCCTGAGCAATAGTCGCAGTGTCTTTGCCGGTGGGGGAACGGTGTTGTTTTTCCCCGAAGGGCACCGTAGCCGTACTGGTGAGATCCAGCGCTTTTATTCCGGCGGCTTCAAGGTGGCAATCGATGCCGGCGTCGATCTGATCCCCCTGTGTATCGACGGCACCGATAAACTGCTGCCGCCGAGACGTAAACTGTTTCGCCCCTGTACCGTGACCCTGCGGGCTCTTAACCCGGTAGCTACCGGTGACTATCGTGACGAAAACGGTCATGTCCGGCTGCGCAAGGTGGTGAAGGAGCAGATGGTGGCTGAGCTTGCTGCCATGCGGGCCGGGGAGGTGCTGTGAGTTTTCAGTCATGCCGGTTAGGCCGGGTAGCAAGTGTGGCAGAAATCCGACAGCGCCAGCTGGTTTTGCTGGCTGATCATCTGCAGTATCTGCAGCGCTGTTCCCCCTACTATCAGCGCCTTTTTGCCGCCAGGGGCTTTAGCCCCGACCAGTTGACGGCTCTGGATCAGCTACAGGCTTTGCCACTGACGGGAAAGTCTGAACTGGCAACATATAACCGCGACTTTCTTGCGGTTGGCGAAGATGAGGTTGTCGATATTTGTGTCACCTCCGGTACCACCGGTGAACCGGTAACTCTCTGGCAGACGGAAACCGACTTACAGCGCCTGGCAGAAAACGAACGACAGGCATTTGTTGCCGCCGGCATCACGCGCCATCAGCGGGTCTTGATTGGTGCCGCCCTGGATCGCGGGTTCATGGCCGGCCTTGCGTATTTTCTCGGCTTGCGGGAAATTGGTGCGACCATTATCAGAGCCGGCTCAAGTTCCCTGGAGTTTCTCGCCGAAACCATCCAGCGGCAGCGCCCCGAGGTGCTGGTTGGCGTGCCCAGTCTGTTTCTGGCTCTGGCCCGGCACTTACAGCACAACGGCATCGATTGCGCTACCCTCGGGGTTGATAAGCTGATCTGTATCGGTGAGCCGGTGCGCAATCCGGATCTGTCATTATCCCCCTTGGGCACAAGCCTGGCTGAATACTGGTCGGCCCAGGTGCTGGGAACCTATGCCAGTACCGAAATAGCAACCGCCTTTGCCGACTGTGTGCAGGGGTGTGGCGGTCATTTGTTGCCGGAACTGGCGCTGCTGGAGATCATTGATGAAGGGGGTAATCTGCTGGCTGCCGGTCAGGTTGGCGAGGTGGTGGTGACCCCCTTAGGTGTTAGCGGAGCGCCGTTGCTACGTTATCGCACCGGCGATATGGCGGTGCTCTTTGATCAGCCCTGCGCCTGCGGTCGTCAGACCCCGCGCCTGGGTCCGATTCTGGGGCGCCGCGAGCAGATGCTTAAATGCCGGGGGACCAGTTTGTTCCCGGCGACCATTGCCCATGCCTTGCACAGCATTGCGGCGATCCAGGGGCATTATATTGAGGTTTATCCCGAGCATGATCTCGCTGATGAGGTCAAGGTGGTCGTCGGTTGTACTGATCCGAGCTTGACTCCTGCCGAGATTAGTGCCCGTATTGCCGCTCTGACGCGGGTCAAACTTGCGGTGAGTATCTGTTCACCGGCAGAGATTATACGTAAAACCGTGTGTCCCGACCGCCGCAAGCCGGTCACTTTTTTTGATTATCGCTCCCATCAGCAGCAGAAAGAATCACTATGACAGACAAAGCGACCATTACCCTTAATGGCGGCAATTTAAGTATTGCTGATATTGTTGCCATCGGCGTTGGTGACAAGAAAGTCGCCCTCGATCCGGAAGCCCTCGAGCGTTGCCGTGCCAGTCGGACCTTTCTCGAAGAAGAGGTCGCCGCGCGGCGGATCATTTACGGCGTCAATACCTCCTTCGGCCCGATGTGCAACAAGATCATCGACGATCATGAAATCGAAACCCTGCAAATCAACCTGATCCGCAGCCATGCCGCCGGTCTGGGTGATCCGTTAAAGGATTATATCGCCATCGCGGTGATGGCCGTGCGCCTTAACACCCTGGTCAAAGGCTACAGCGGAGTGAGGATTGATTTGCTCGATCATATGCAGTGGATGATCAATGAGCGGATCGCCGCCTATATTCCCGAGGCCGGCAGTGTCGGCGCTTCAGGTGACCTGATCCATCTGGCCCACTTGAGCCTGGCGATTATCGGTGAAGGTGACCTCTATTATCAGGGCGTATTGCGACCGGCAGAAGAGGTCTATGCTGAACTGGGTTGTATCCCGATGCGTCTGTCGTTCAAGGAGGGGATTGCCCTGATGAACGGCACCAGCGCCATGACCGCCCTGGCTGCCTTCGCTCTATTTGGGGCACGCAAACTGTTGAACTTAAGTTGTGTCACCGGTGCTTTTGCGATCGAGATTTTCGGCGGGATTGATGATGCCTTTGACGAAGACCTGCATCGGGTCAAGCCTCATCCCGGTCAAGTGGAGATTGCCGACACCATCCGGCGACTCTACCAGGGCTCAGGGAATATTACCTTGCGCTCCGAGATGCATGAGCTGATTCGTCAGCAGAAGCTCGACGGTCCGGTGTTTGAAACCAGCATCAATGTCCAGGATGTCTACTCGGTCCGATGTACCCCGCAGGTGCTGGCGCCGGTCGCTGAAGCAGTGCGTTATGCCGAACAGGTGGTGGAAACCGAGGCCAACTCCTCTAATGACAACCCGATTATCATTCCGGAAAAGAAGAAGGTGATCCACGGGGGCAATTTTCATGGTCAGAGCATCGGTTTTGCCATGGATATGCTCTGTGTCGCCATTTCCACCCTGTGTAATCTGTCGGAACGGCGTACCAATAAATATCTCGACAAACACCTTAACGAAGGGTTACCGGAATTTCTTATCCCCGGCACCCTTGGTCTGACCATGGGGTTTATGGGAGCCCAGTACCTGTCAACCTCGACCACCGCAGAAAATCGCCAACTCGCCGGTCCGGTCAGCACCAATACCATCAGCTGTAACGCCTCCAATCAGGATGTGGTGAGTATGGGCACGGTGGCGGCACGCAAGGCGTTTAAATCGGTCAGTAATGCCAAGCATGTGGTGACGCTGGAAGTCCTGGCGGATCTGCAAGCCCTGTCTTTCCGTAATGCCGATCGCCTCGGGCGCGGCACCGGCCGCATTTATCAGCGCCTGCAGGAGGACTTCCGGGTCTACGACAACGGTCATATCTTCCACGAGGACCTTGTCCGTTTTCGTAAGCTGTTGTTCTCCAGCCAGCTGTTTGATGACTTAAGCTGCTACTGGGAGGAGTGATGACCGACCTGTCCTTACCCCTTGATGCGCAAGAACTGATCCCCCATCGTCCCCCTATGCGTCTGGTGGAGCGGCTGCTTGAGGTCGATGGAAAAAACGGGATTGTTGAAGCACGGATCGCATCAGCAGCGCTGCTGACCGCTGCTGATGGCATGCTTGAAGATCTTGCCCTGGTGGAGATCATGGCGCAATCCTACGCTACCCTCAAAGGTTATATCGATCGACGCGACCAGCTTCCGGTGCGGCAGGGATTTCTGGTTGGCATCAAAAAGATGGTTTGCCATGCATCGGTGCAGGCCGATGATCTGTTGCTGGTACATATCCGCACCATTGCCGAACTCGACGATTTTGCGGTCGCCGAAGGAGAAGTCCGCCGTGGTAATGAAGTGATTGCTGAGGGTGATGTCAAGGTGTGGATCAATTGATATGAAATCTTTTATAAGGCTCAAACAATTCCTGCTCTTTTTCCTGAGCGCATTTTTGATCATGACAACGTCCGTTGCCGCCGATAACAACGAGCTTGAGGTTGTTCTTGAACAACTCAAGTCAGCGGCTGCTGAGGTTGAAACTTTGCAGAGCAGGTTTGTGCAGGAAAAAAACCTCGAGATGTTTGAACAGCAACTGCTATCCCGTGGAGCGATGATCTATGTCCAGCCCGATCAGCTGCGCTGGGAGTTGCTGTCTCCAGTTGCTTCCGGTTTCATCCTGAAAGGGGAGCAGGGAATTCGCTGGAATGCTGTCAGTCAGCAGAGACAACGTTTTTCTGTCAGCGCCGATCCGCTGATGGGTGTGGTGGCACAACAGTTGCTGGCCTGGGCCCGGGTCGATCTGGAATGGTTGCGTGAAAGGTATCGCATGACGCTGCTGACAACCGAACCGGTGCTGCTGCAGCTGACCCCCCTTGATGCCGGAGAAGCGGAATTTATCGAACATATTCAGGTGACTTTTGATCCACTACAGGGCTACGTCAGTGATGTGCTGATCCTGGAGCCATCGGGCGACAGTACCAACTTGCGTTTCACTGATGTCCGCATCAACGATAGCGTCGCGGCAGAGGCCTTTGTGCCACCGGAATTCTGATGCACTTTATTTCAAACTGCTATAATCGGTGGCGAGGGCGGCGTGGCTGGCTGGTACTGGCTCTGCTGGCCTGGTTGCTGCTGTGCGGTTGGAACCTGTCGCGACTGGATATCGACGACGATATCATCTCCATGCTTCCTGACGGTGAATCCCGGGTCGCGCGGGATTTTGAATTGCTACAGCAGTCCCCCTTTGCCCGTAAGGTGATTATTCACCTGCGGACCGATTCGAGTGCGAGCGCCCCCCGATTAAATTCAGCCACCGAACAGCTGCGTGATGAGCTGCCGGAACCCTGGTTTGTTGATCCCTTAAGCGGACCGGCTCAAGTCCAACCGCAACGACTCCTCACTGACCTGCTTCAGTCTCTGCCCCTGCTGCTTGATGAGACTGATTTAGCCCACCTTGAGCAGCGTCTTGATGATGAAGGGGTCGCATCAGTACTGGCGGAGAATTTTTCCGAACTCTTGCAGCCTCAGGGCCTCTTTGTCCGTGAACGCATCCGGCGTGATCCCTTCTCCCTCTATCTGTCGGCGCTGGACAAATTGCGCCGGGTCAATCCCCTGCCTGAAGTGCGTATCGAGGGAGAGTATTTTGTCAGCCATGATGGCTTAAGTCGCATGATCCTGGCAGATACCCCGGTTCGTATTACCGACGGCGACGGCGCTAATCAATTGCTGGACGCCTTCGAGCAGGCGCGTCTGTCGTTACCGCCCGGTATTTCTGCCGAGCTGATCAGCGGCCATGCTTACACCCTGGCCAATGCTGATATCATCAAGACCGACATGCGGACCCTGCTGCTGGTGTCGGGGGGCGGATTGCTGCTGCTGTTTGTGTTGCTGATCGGCAAATGGCGGGCGGTGCCGGTACTGCTGCTGCCGTTTTTCAGTGTTGCTACCGCGTTACTGGTGTTGTCCCTATTTGTTGACCAGGTGTCGGGCATTACCATCGGTTTTGGCGCGGTGGTCCTCGGTATCACCATTGATTTTGCCCTGCATGTCTATTTTGCCCTGGCGCGCCGCGGAAGTGAACGCCCTGAAATTCTGCGACTGGTCGCCCGCCCGGTACTGTTCGGCGGCTTAACCACCCTGGCAGTATTCAGTGTCCTGGCCTTTTCCGATCTGCCCGGTCAACGCCAACTTGGCCTGTTTGCCGGCGCCGGGATCATCACTGCCGTATTGCTGGCGCTGCTGGTACTCCCCCATTTTATCCCGCGCCCGACAGCAGTTGTTGCAGGGGTGCGATTGAATGGCAAACGTTCGCTGCTGGAGCGGCTGCCCTTCCTGCGCTACGGGGTTATCTCCTTGTGGCTCGCCCTCTGTGGAGCCAGTCTGCTGATGGTTCCGCAGCTGTCTTTCAACGGGGAATTAGGTCAGCTTGGCTACCTGCCCGAAGAGCTTCAACAGGCTGAAAAAAGCTTAAGTCAGGCCTGGGGGGATGTGCGTGGTCGCGCCATGATTTTTGTCAGCGCTGCCGATCTTGAACAGCTGCTGCGGCACAATGAGCAGGTGTGGCAGGTGCTGGGTGATTATCAGCTCCAGTCTGAAGCCGTCAGTCTGGCCCCACTGCTGCTGTCAGAACGAACCCGGGAGCAGCGGATTGACAATTGGCAGGCCTTCTGGCAGCAACATCAAGCTCCGACGGCAGAGCGATTAGTTGATCTGGGCAAGGGTTACGGATTTAGCTCCGGTGCTTTTACCCCCTTTTTCGACCATTTGCAGCGGTCGCCGGTTCCTGTCGATGTAGCAAAGTTGAAAGAATGGGGTCTGGGGGAACTGGTCAATACCTTGTTGCAGGAGGATGAAAACGGTTATCGGCTGATTACCCTGCTCCCCGACCGCGCGGATGACATAGCCGTGCTGTTGCAGCCCGATGTCCTGCCCGCAGGGGCGGTGCTGGTTTCCCAGGGCGTTTTTGCCGACCAGCTGGCGCAGGCAATCGTTGCGGACTTTTACCGCTTTATCAGCATTGCCGGTCTGACGGTGGTGTTGCTGCTCCGGCTTCTGTTCCGCCGCATCAGGGATGTTGTGTTTGCGCTGTTGCCGGCGTTGACCGGTTTACTGGTGTTGCTCGGGGGGATGGCCTGGCTCGGACTGGAGCTGAACCTTTTCAATGTTATAGCCTCCCTGTTGATTATCGGGCTCGGGGTCGATTATGGTATTTTTATGGTCTGTCATAGCCATAGCAAGGAGGATCTGGCCTCGGTGCGGGCAGTGGTGGTATCGGGTCTTTCGACCCTGATCGGCTTTGGTGCCCTGACCCTGGCCCAGCATCCGGCGCTCTTTTCCATCGGCTTGACCCTGCTGCTGGGGATCAGTGCCGCCATGCCGACGGCAATTCTGGTGCTGCCGGCACTGTCCAGGCCATCACGATGAAACAAATCCTTCTGCTACTGTCCATGCTCCTTGTTCCTGCTTGTGCTCCATCCCCGCAACGGCTGGATTTGCACGAAATCTGTTCGCAGGATCTCTCAGCTGCCAGGGTGATAGAACAACACTGGCTCAACCAGACCGATACCTGGCGCTTGCGTCAGAGTGCCTTGCTGGAGCTGCGTGGCAGAAAGTTTGCCCTTGAGGGCTTCATGATTCTTGACCTGGGCGAGCAGCGGCTGCACATGGTCGCCATGAACGATATGGGTGTGGTGTTTTTCGAGCTGGTGGTGACAGCAGACGATCAGCAGTTACGTCGCGCCTTGCCACAACTGCAAGAGCAGCCTGGTCTGGCTGAAGGGATTGCTGCGAGTTTAAGACGTATCTATCTTAAGCCACGGCCACAAATCACCGATCCGGCACAGATGGCAATGACCCACTTGAGTCTGAGGCGTCCGGTGGTGGACGGGGACTTGAGTTTTATCTTTGATTGTGACGGCAGGCTGCGCGAAACCCGTTTGAATAGTGACACAGAAGACTGGCAGCTTATCTATGAGAATTATCAGCGCATCACAGGGCGGGCAGTACCGGGAAAAATTGTCATGAACAATCTTCACCAATCGGTCACCTTGACACTGTGGCAAAGAGAGATCACTTTAGAACAATGAACAGGATGCGAGATGCGATAGACCAGGCCGCGGTGACGCCTCTGCAGGTAGACGCCGATTGCGGGCGGCGCCAGTATTGCTTTGGTAAAGATTTCCCTGGCTTCTCCGGTCATTTTCCTGATTATCCGGTATTGCCCGCAGTATTGCAGTCCCTGCTGGCCCAGATGCTGGCGGAGCAGATTGTAGGTCGGGATTTGCGTTTCAAAGCCTTGCAACAGGCAAAATTCACCCGTCAGGTCCGTCCCGATGAACTGCTTGATATTACAGTTGAATGCCGGCAACAGGAGGGGATGTACCGTTGTCAAGCAACCCTGACAGCCGCTGGTGAGCGCGCGGCCCGGTTTGTCCTGCTCTTCGAAGAGAGATCCATATCATGAGAAAGCCTTATTTTCGCGCCTGCCCGGATGCACCACCGCCCCTGCGAATCCGGGTGCAGCGCAGGGTGCGGTTTGAAGAGGTAGATCCCTTAGGCATCGTCTGGCATGGGCGCTATCCCAGCTATCTGGAAGATGGTCGGGTTGCTTTGGGAGGCAAGTACGGTTTGGGTTATATGGATTTTTACCATCATGGGGTGATGGCACCGATCAAGCAGATGCATCTGGATTATCTGCTCCCTTTGCGCTTTGAAGAGGAGTTTTCCATTGAAGCCCTGCTGCACTGGAGTGATGCGACCCGCCTTAACCATGAGTTTATCTTGCGTAACCAGGCTGAGCAGGTGGTCACAACCGGTTACACAGTGCAGTTGTTGACCGATTCGCAACAGCGCGTGCTGCTGGTGCCACCCCCTTTCTACGAAGAATTTCGTCAGCGCTGGCGGGCCGGAGAGCTGGTATGAAAAAGGTGGTGTTAAGTCGCGCGGCCCTGGTCACCCCTTTAGGTGACGGTATTGATTCCGTTTGGCAGCAACTGCTTGCCGGTCAAACCGCTATTGCCCCCCTTAAGCGCTTTGCTACAGCAAACTACATCAGCTCCTGCGCAGCCTGCATTGAAGGGCTGGTGGCAAAAAGTGGTGACTCGCTGATGACCCCCCTGCTGGAGCGGGTGGTTCAGCAGATGGGCCCGGTTCCAGCGGATTGTCGTTTGCTGCTGGCTACGACCAAAGGGGAGATAGACCGTCTCGAAACCCGCACTCGTAGCGGGCTGCTGCCGGCGCCGGCTGATCTGCCGATAGCCTTTATCCAGCAAGTGGCGCAAGGTTTTAATCTGCACTCCGGGGGTGTCAATATTAACGCTGCCTGTGCTTCATCCACCATTGCGGTGGCGCGGGGTGCCGCCATGATTGCCGCCGGTCAGACATCAGCGGTACTGGTGTATGCGGCAGACATCGTCAGTGAATTTGTTTTTTCCGGTTTTTCGGCGCTGCAGGCCCTTTCTCCAGATAACTGCCGTCCATTTGACCAGCAGCGCAGCGGTCTTAATCTCGGTGAGGCCGGGGTGGCCCTGCTGCTGCTTGATGAGGAGCGGGCGCTGAAGGGTAAATCCCCGATCATGGCCCGGATCGCCGGGTGGGGGGCGGCCAACGATGCGCACCATGTCACCGCTCCGGCGCGTGATGGTTGTGGTCTGATTCTGGCATGTCGTCAGGCCTTTGATTGTGCCGGGATCGCGGCGGACGAAGTCAGCGCCATCAATGCCCACGGCACCGGCACAGTGTACAACGATGCCATGGAGTTGACCGCTTTTGGCTCCCTGTTCGACGGCAATATTCCGCCACTGCACGGCATCAAGGGGAGTGTCGGTCATTGTCTTGGCGCTGCCGGCGCGCTTGAGGTGGTGTTGGCGGCGCGCGCTCTGACCGAGCAGGTGCTACCGCCGACCGTTGGTTGTTACAATCCGGAAACCGCGGGTGGTGGTCGGGTCGGGGAGCAACAGCAATCGATCAACGGGGATTATCTGCTCTGTTGCAATTCCGGTTTCGGCGGTATCAATGGCGCCCTGGTCTTACAAAGGGTTTTATCATGACGGGATGGATTACCGGCTTAGGGTGGGTGACGGCAGCGGGATGCGGTTGTGGGCATACAGCCGAGGCAGTACCGACCTGGAATGACAGGCTGACCGTACCGACCAGAAAAGACCTGTTCGCCCATGCCGACCTGCGTTTTGGTCGCCTTGACGGTTTTTCGCGTACCGGCCTGGCCGGGATCACTATGTGCCTGCGGGATGCCGGCCGGGAAGAATGGCAAGACAAACGCGCCATTGCCACCATGGCGGTCACCACGGGAGGCTGTCTGCAGACCGATCTTGATTACCTGGCTACCCTGGTTGAGGATGACGGCAAGCTGGCCAGTCCCAACCTGTTCGCCTATACCCTGCCCAACTGTTTTCTTGGTGAAGCAGCGTTGCGCTTCGGTTTGACCGGCAACAGCCTGAT
The DNA here is from genome assembly GCA_046482365.1 of Pelovirga sp. Classification (GTDB taxonomy): domain Bacteria; phylum Desulfobacterota; class Desulfuromonadia; order Desulfuromonadales; family Geopsychrobacteraceae; genus Pelovirga. Next base: position 17,030 of record JAWOFG010000232.1, read on the forward strand.
TCTGCAGCAGGATAATGGTCCTGAACTGGATATCCTGGGGCGGGCGTTAGAGGAGTTGAGCTGGAGTAACTGCACCGACGTTATTGCCGGGTTTTGCGAGGTGCCGGTCGCCGGGCTTGCCTGCCCGTCCAGCGGGTATGGCAGCCTCTTTGTCTTGATCGAGGCGGACCTCAAATCCCGGAGCCGGAGTTATGGTAAAATCGCCCTGACGGACAACCAACTTTTTTTTGAGGGTGTCCCGATGACAGGTTTTGCTTGTCTGATGGATGCATGTTTAACGGCGCTCAAGCGTCGTGATTAAAAGGAGTTTGAAGCGATGAAAATGGAGTTGATTTATCCACGTTGGCCCAAGCTTGATCGCCAGACCGAATTTCATTTGCCGCCCCATGGTCCCGTGGTTTTTGCTGCAGCCCTGCCGGATGATGTCGATCTGAACTTTACCGATGACAACCTGCAGCCGATCAATTTTGATGCCGATTGTGATCTTGTGGCGATTTCGACCATGCTCACCTCCCAGTTACCACGGGCCTTTGAGATTGCCCGGGAATTTCGTCAGCGTGGTAAAAAGGTCATCTTTGGCGGTATTTCTACCATGCTTCATGCTGAAGAGGTTCAACAGCATGCCGACGCAGTTTTTCTGGGCGAGGCTGAGGGGCGGATCGGGGCAGTACTGGATGATTTTCGCCGTGGAGAACTGAAGCCGGTCTACAATTACATGCATCAACACCCCGATATCGAGCTGGTAGGCACGGCCCGGCGCGAAATTCTCGACCGTGAGCTGTATAACTATCGCGGGGTCCAGATGCTCGATCTGGTGCACGCTTCGCGTGGTTGCAAATTTGACTGCTTCCCCTGCTGTACCGGCTTTCTCGGCGGCAAGACGTTTCGTCCCCGCCCCGTCGCCAAGGTCATTGAAGAGATGGAGGCGATACAGAATAATCGTCTGTTCATCGTTGATAATTCTCTGGCCCAGGATCGCGACTGGCTGCTGGAACTGTTCAAGGAGATGGAACCATTAAAAAAGAAATGGGTCTCCCATCCGATTCTGGATGATGACGAAGTCCTCAAATGGGCGGCCAGAGCAGGGGCCTGGTATGTGTACCAGGCGGTTTTTGATACCTCCGATATCATCCGCAAGCGGGTGCAGCGACTCAAGGATCACGGCATCGGAGTTGAAGGAACCATTATCCTCGGTACTGACGATCAGTCCGAGGATGACATCAAACGCCTGGTTGATTTTCTCATCGAGATCGAACTCGATGTCGCCGAGTTCACTATTATGACCCCCTTCCCTCATTCTCCAATCCGCCGCAAAATGGAACAGGAAGGGCGGATTCTTTCTAACGACTGGAGCCGGTATACCGCTGACAAGGTAGTGTTTCAGCCGAAACAGATGTCCCCGGAAAAACTCCAGGAACTCTATTACTACGCCTGGGATCATTTCTATGCCCAGAGCGGGCATCAGCTCAAGATGGGGGAACTGTTCAAGCAGGTCATTCGTCGGGAGATGGATGACGGCACCTATCATCGTTACAATCCGCGTAAGCGGCGGATCTTTCAAAAGGCGTAAGGAATGAGTCGGATTTTTATCCTGTCCAGTAATACCGCGGTCGATCCCTATCCGGTCTATCCGCTGGGGATGGCGGTGGTGTCCGGGGTTTTGCAGGCTGCCGGGCATCAGGTGATGCAGCATGACTGTCTGGCCCAGGGGAGTGATCCGCGTCTGCTTGAGGAAAAAATCAGGGGTTTTGCCCCTGATCTGCTCGCGCTGTCATTACGTAATATCGATAACGTTGATTCCTTTTCCGGTGATGCCGGCTGGTTTCTCCACGCGGCCAGGGAGTTGGTAACCTGTTTGCGCCGAATCAGCTCGGTGCCGATCGTTGTTGGCGGCCCGGCCCTGACCATTATGCCGGAAGCGATTGCTGACTATCTGCAGGTTGATCACGCCATTGTTGGTGAAGCTGAACGCAGTTTTCCCGAGCTGGTGGCGGCGCTGGAACGGGGAGAAGCTCTGCCGCAGGTGATCCTACGTGGTCGCCCGGTGGCGGGGGCTGAGTTTGGTTGCCCACTGTATGAGCCGGAGCTGGTGCAATTTTACCATCACCACAGTGGAATGCTGAATCTGCAGACCAAACGTGGTTGTCCCTACCGTTGCAGCTATTGTTCCTATCCCCATCTCGAAGGAGGACAGTTCCGGGTGCGCGATCCGCACCAGGTGGTTGCCGAGCTGAAACGACTTAAAAGCGCCCATGGCACCGACCATGTGTTTTTCACCGACTCGGTGTTTAATGATCCCAGGGGCGAGTATCTTCAGCTGGTCGAGGAAATCCTGCGCGCTGATCTCGATCTGAAATGGTCGGCCTTTTTCCGTCCCCAGGGGTTTGGTCAGCAGGAACTGAAGCTGATGAAACGTGCCGGTCTTTATGCCCTGGAGCTGGGCACGGACGCTGCCAGCGATATTACTCTGGCTGGAATCAATAAAGGCCTGACCTTTTCTGAGGTGCTTGACGTTAACCACGCCTGTATCAAGGAGCGTCTGCCGGCGGCACATTTTGTCATGTTTGGTGTCCCTGACGAAACCGAGGCGACGGTGATCGAAGGACTTGAGAACATGAACGCCCTGGGTGAATCGGTGGTCTTTGCTTTTTCCGGTATCCGCATTCTGCCGGAAGCCCCCTTGCACCGGCGCGCTATCAGTGATGGGGTCATTGCGGCGGAGGCTCCATTGCTCAAACCGGTTTATTACTTTTCTCCACAGGTCGATCGCGAGCTAATGGAGCAACGCATTACGGCAGCCTTCGCCAAACATCGTAACAGGATTTTTCCGCCATCGGAGGGGCAGATACGGATGCAGGCCATGAATAAGTTTGGTTTTGTCGGGTTGATGTGGGACCGCCTGGTGCGTTTTCCCCGGGAATCAACAGCGGTTGAATAAGGTGTAACTGTGCCTCAGCTGAACGAAAAACATATTCTTCTGGTTCATCCTTTAGGCTATCAGTCTGAAGCAGCTGAACAGGATATCTCGCGGCGGGCGAACATCATGCCACCGCTGGGACTGGCGAGCATGGCTGCTTATCTGAATGCAGCGGGGTTTGTCTGTCGCATCCTTGACTGTTACGCTCATCCCGATGCCGATCTGCGCTTGCGTGAACTGTTGCGTGATTTTCGCCCGTTTCTGCTGGGGATCAGTTGTACCACTGCCAGTTTTCACGATGGCGTGCGCTTGACCCAGCTGGCCAAGGCAGAAGCTCCGCAGTTGCGGGTGGTCTTCGGCGGCCCTCACGTGTCGGCATTGCAGGACAAGGTAATCGAGTTTTCATCCCTGATTGATGGTGCGGTGATCGGTGAAGGGGAACAGACCCTGCTCGAACTGGCCCAACGCGGCGGCGATGCGCCGGAAAAGATCCCGGGTCTGGTCTGGCGTGATCACAGCGGTGCAGCGGTCAATAACGGCTACCGCCAACAGCAGATCGTTCTTGATGAACTGCCTTTTCCCGCTTACGAACTGCTGGAAGGCTACCCCCAGGCTTACAGCCTGCCGATTTTCAATTATCCGAAAACCCCCAATACCAGCTGCCTTTCCAGCCGCGGTTGCCCTTATCAGTGCAGTTATTGCGATCGCAGCGTGTTCCGCCGCACTTTTCGTTTTAACTCGGCAGATTATCTCTATCGTCATCTGGACTATCTCAAAGAACGGTTCGGTATCCGCCATATCAATTTCTACGATGATCAGTTTACCTTTCATCGTGACCGGGTCGAGGAGTTCTGTCGCCTGATGATCGACAAACCCTTAAAGATGACCTTCAATTGTGCGGTGCGCGCCAATCATGTTGATCGCGAGCTGCTTGAGCAGATGAAAGCCGCCGGGTGCTGGATGGTCAGCCTTGGTATTGAAAGCGGCGACGCCGAGCTGCTGGCCCAGCATCGCCAGAATGTGGATCTGGATCATCTGGGAGAAACCATCCGTACCATCAAAGCCTGCGGCATCCGCGTCAAGGGGCTGATGATGATGGGGCTGCCGGGGGAAACGGAAGCATCGATTCGCCGCAGTATGGACTATTTTCTCTCGCTGCCGATTGACGATATGAATCTGGCCAAGTTCACTCCTTTTCCCGGTTCACCCCTCTACGCCGAAATTCATCAGCATGGCAGTTTTGATGAAGACTGGCCGAAGATGGATTGCATGCATTTTCAGTTTATCCCCGACGGTATGGATAAGGACACCCTCGAAAAACTGTTCATCGAGTTTTACAAACAGCACTTCAAGCGCCCGCACATCCTCGCCGGCTACGTCGCCATGCTGTGGAAATCGCCGGACAGCTGGCTGCGTTTTACCGCCAACAGCGGCCAGTTTCTGCGCTTTGCTTTCAGTAACAAGCGTTATGGGAAGTAGGGTATAGATAAGTGTCTGATCCCTCCGTCCAGTATTTCGTCGCCATCCCCGTTTATAACCACGCCGCGACTCTGCGGCAGGTGGTGGAAGGGTGTTTGCGTCATCATCACCGGGTGCTGGTGGTTGACGATGGCAGCAGTGTGGCGGTCGCTGATCTGGTTGTTGATTTGCCGGTGGAACTGGTGCGCCATGGGTCTAATCAGGGCAAGGGCGCGGCGTTACTGACGGCGGCACGCTGGGGGTTGGAACAGGGATACACCCACATGGTCTGCCTGGATGCCGACGGCCAGCATGATCCCGATGATTTGCCCGGTTTTTTTGCCGCAATTGAGGAAGAACCTTTGGCCGTTGTAGTTGGACATCGCGATTTTGATCAACAGAGTATTCCCGGGAGTTCCCGTTTTGGCCGACAGTTTTCCAATTTCTGGCTGCGCCTGCAGACCGGGATTCGCCTCAAGGATGTGCAAAGTGGTTTCCGTGCCTATCCGCTGGTGATTTTCCGCCATTTGAATTTCTGGACCCGGCGCTACAATTTTGAGGTCGAGGTGCTGGTACGGGCGGCCTGGGCAGGATTGCCCCTGAAGGATCTGGATATTGGCGTCTACTACCCGCCGGCAGACGAGCGGATCTCCCATTTTCGCAAGTTCATGGACAACTGGCGTCTGACCCTGCTCAATACCCACTTGACCTTGCGCTCGATTGTCCCCTGGCCCCATCGCAAGATTCTAACAGCTGAAAAGGGGAAACATCCCGAAGAGACGGTTTCGGTATTGCGGCCATTAAAATCCCTGCGCCTTTTGTTACTGCAGAATGTTACCCCCCGTGGCCTGGCCCTGGCCGCCGCCATGGGGGTGTTGCTTGGAACTTTACCGCTGCTGTTCTGTCATACGGTGGCAATTCTGTTTGCCTGCAGCTTTTTCGGCTTGAACAAGGTGGTTGCGGTGAGCAGCAGTCAACTCTGTATGCCGCCTTTTGTTCCGGCCCTCTGTATCCAGGTTGGCTATTTTCTGCGGAACGGCGAATGGTTGACGGAGTTTACCCTGGAGACACTGGGCTATCAGGCCTTGCAGCGACTGTATGAATGGCTGTTGGGGGCCCTGGTGTTGGCACCCCTTTTGGCGGTGTTGGTTGGTGGGTTAACCCTGTTACTGGCACTGCTGGTTAAGCGCCAGGCAATGGCGGGAGTATCAAGCCGTGAGTAACTGGACAAGCCGCAGCATCGGTCGCGACTGGCAGCACCGCTTCTTTTACCTGGCGATCAAACTGGGCGGTCGGCGCCTGGCCTATTTGTGCCTCTATGTGGTGGTGGCCTGGTATGCGCTGTTCAGTGCGGTTGCCAAAGAGCGTGCTCGCTACTATCTGACCCGCCGTTTTCCCGGTGCCGGTCCGTGGCAGCGCTTGCGGCAGCGCTATCGGTTGATTCTGACCTTTGGCCAGGTGTTAATTGATCGGGCCATGGTCGGTATTCTCGGTGCCGATCGGATCAAGGTTAAGCTGCATGGCAAGGATGAGTTGCTGAGCCTGCTTGGCGAAGGCAAGGGGATGATTCTGGTCAATGCCCATGTCGGTTGCTGGCAGGTCGCCATGTCGTCCTTAAGCTTTATGGAAACACCAGTCAATCTCTTGATGCAGCGTGAAGAGGGGGATATCGACCGCCACTATTTTGAGCACGCCGGGATGGAGTGCCCCTACCACATCATTGACCCGCGCGGATTTCTCGGCGGGGCGCTGGAAATGATGGAGGTGCTCAAGCGTGGTGAAGTACTGTCGGTCATGGGTGACCGCATGCTCGGGGATGATCAGAACGGCGTGACGGTGGAGTTTCTTGGTGGTCGGGTGACTATGCCCTTTAGTGCCTATAAGCTGGCATCGGCAACGGGAGCACCGATAGTGGCCCTGTTTTCCTATAAAACCGGGCCGGACAGTTATGATTTGAAACTCTACCGGATGATCAGGGTGCCGCCGGCTCTGGGCCGTGATCAGCAGATCTTTGTTCCCTATGTTCAGGAGTTCGCCACCAGCCTGGAAGAATTTTCCCGGGAACATCCATTTCAATTTTTCAATTTCTTTAACATGTGGTACGAATAAACGTTTGATATTGGCATATTGTTGCAACATATAGATGTCGTGCCTTGGTGCTGGTGCGGTAATCAATTATCTATTTTAAGGAGCTCATGGTCATGAGTGTTAAAGAAAAGCTCAAGCAGGTATTGATTGAAGACCTTAACCTGGAAGATCTGACCCCCGACATGATCGATGACGATATGGCCTTGTTCGGTGACGGTTTGGGTCTTGATTCCCTCGACGCGGTTGAACTGGTGGTGGTAGTCCAGAAACATTTTGGTGTCGAAATCAAGGATATGGACGAAGGGCGTCCCGCTCTGCAGTCGATCAGTACTCTGGCCAAATTTATCGAGGAGAAGCAGGCTCAATGACCTGTTCTTTGCCGGTTGTCGTTACCGGTCTTGGTTGTCTGTCCGGGGCCGGGATGAGCCTGGACGAAAACCTTAAGAACCTGTTTGCCGGACGTCGCTATCCGGGGACGCCGATCCGCTTTTCCACCGATCATCCGGTCGCCTACCCGGTGCTGGAATTACGTGACGAGTTTAAACTGCCCCTGGACCAGGAGCAGCTGCTCTACGCCCGTACCGGCCAGTTGGCCCTGGCAGCGGCGCTGGAAGCGCTGAACGATGCCGGTTACGATGAAGCGGCGCTGCGCGGCAAGCGCGTCGGCGTCTGTATCGGTACCACGGTCGGTTGTGCCCTGAACTGTGACGATTTTTACCGGGACTACAAGGATGGTAAAAATCCGGGAATGGCCATCATCGAGCGCTACCTGCGCAGTAACCCGGCCGCGGTTATTGCCCGCCGGCTCAAACTGGACGGCCCGGTGCAGACCGTGGTCAACGCCTGTTCATCCGGCACCGATGCCATCGGTCTGGGGGCCTCCTGGTTACGCTCCGGGGCTTGTGATCTGGTCATCAGCGGCGGAGCCGACGAATTATCCCGGGTTACCTATGCCGGCTTCAGTTCCCTGATGATTACCGACACCAGCCCCTGCAAACCCTTTGACGTCAACCGCAAGGGGCTCAATCTCGGGGAAGGGGCGGGGATCTTGATCCTGGAGCGCAGCGACACGATTGAAAAGTCGCGCATTCACGGACGGGTCCTTGGTTATGGCTCGGCCTGTGATGCCCACCATTTGACCGCACCACGACCGGATGGTGCCGGTCTTAAAGCCGCCCTCGCCGAAGCCTTCCGCACGGCAGATGTTGGTGCGCAGCAGATTGCTTTCGTCAATGCTCACGGCACCGGGACGCCGGACAATGATCGTATTGAAGGGCAGGTCCTCCACGAGGTTCTGCCGGGGGTTCCCTTTCTGTCAACCAAAGGGTATACCGGCCACACCCTGGGGGCGGCGGGTGCCATCGAGGCTGTTTACACCCTGGCCTGTCTTAATCGCGGTGAAATTCCCGCCAGCATCGGTTTTGCCGAACCCGATCCGCAGATTGCGGTGAACCCGGTAACAGCAAACACTGCCATTGACGGTACCGTTGCCTTGTCCCAATCCCTGGCCTTTGGTGGTAACAACGCTGTGTTGATTCTGGCAACAGGAGGAGCGTGACATGCGCCTGGCGATTGAGGGAATTGGCGTAACAGGTGCCTTTGGGGCCGGTGTGGACGCACTGCGAACCGCCCTGCAGAGCAGAACGATTGCCTCACAGCAACTGACGACGGATCATCATGACGGTGTCAGTGACAGTTTTCCGGCCTATCGCGCAACAACGGAAGGTCTCGAACGCTTTCTGCCCAAACGTGAATTGCGGCGGATTGATCACTTTTCCAAGATGACCCTTCTTGCCGCCCATCTTGCCCTGGAGGACGCCGGCTTGCTTGCGGCTGAGCGTTCTCGTATCGGCGTGGTGGTGGCCAGTGGTTACGGACCCCTGAAAACCACCTTCAATTTTCTCGATTCCTATCTCGATTTTGGTTATTCCTGCAGCTCTCCAACCCATTTTTCCAACTCTGTGCATAACGCTGCCGCTGCCCACGTATCGATGCAGTTGAAATTGACGTCTCCCAGCCTGACCGTTACCCAGTTTGAGATGTCCGTTGCCTCCGCTCTGTTAAGTGCCAGGCAATGGCTGGCTGAAGGGCGGGTCGATCGGGTGTTGTTTGGTGCTGCTGATGAGTATTGCGAGGTGTTGCGCTACTGTCGCCGCCATTTCTTCGCAGGTGGTGAACAGGGACCGCTACGCCCGCTGGATCTGGATGCCCAGACCGCCATGGTCGGTGAAGGAGCGGTTTTTATGGTGTTGGGGCGGGATGATGGAGCGCCTGCATACGCCGCGATCGATTCGGTAACCCTTGGCAACCATCCTGTTGCTCCCGTCAAGCTGCCGCGGGCGGCAGTCGTGGTCGCCGGCGCTGATGGCCACCGCGCGTGCGGACGCTGGTATGCTGAGGTGATAGGCGACCATCCGGTTGTCGCCTGTTCCCCCTATTACGGCAGTTTTCCGGCAGCCGCCGGTTTTGATCTGGCGGCGGCAGCGTTGATGTTGCGCGATCAGCAGCTCTATGCCGGACCGCAGGACGCCACTGCTAACCTTCATGAGTCTGCTCTTACCCCTTCAGGCGCCGATGGCATTCTGGCCAGTCTCAAGTTTGGTCCGGGCGGCGATTACGGGTTGATATGTTTATCCCGCTGAGATTTCTGGTTCAGATGATTATTGCCGTTGTCCTGGTTGCAGGTAGTGCCGGACTGGCTGAAGCGCAGGAGTCTGCTCCTCGTTACGGTCTGGCTCTACTCGCTGGTCAGGCCTACGATCCGGATCGTTTCGGGCTGGTGATTCTTCAGGGCAATGTGCAATTGCCCTATGATCAGGTGTTCTGGCATGGCGCACCTGATAGTCTCTTTTTTAAAGGGGAGCTCAACTTCGGTATGACCACTGATGGTCGTGACCGCGTACTGGCAGCGATCAACATGATGGCGGTAAAATATGTCGACACCCTGTCTTCCCCCTCCTGGAGACCTTACCTCGAAGGGGGGATTGGGGTTGTCTATACCGATTTTCGGGTCAAAGGGCAGGGACTGCGTTTTAATTTCAATCCGCAGATCGGTGCCGGCATTGATTTCAAAGCGGCCCATGGCAGGAATATCAGCGTGGGCGTACGCCTGCACCATCTTTCCAATGCTGATCTGCATCGTGACAACCGGGGGATCAACAGTATTCTGATGTTGGCAGGGGTGCGTTTCTAGTTCATGTCCAGCCGGAAACTCTGGTTGGGCATGAACTAGTTTCCGAATGGAAATTAGTTATGAAAAAGGAAGAGGTGCCTCAACATGGTGGCTTGACCGCCGGCTGTCGTGAAGTTAATTATGCTGTCGATGCAGACGGAAACTACAGCCTTGAGCTCAGCGTTGGCTGGGAAGCAAAAAATGCGACCCTGCGTCAGGCCTGGGAAACCATTGTTGAACAGCTGTATCTGGTGCTTGCTGAAATTGACGCCGGCCACAAAAGTCCATTGGCTTACCACATGGTTAAAAATCAGATGGATGTGTCCCTGCTGGCGCAGTACTCAGGCTTTAACCGCTGGCGCGTCAAACGTCACCTGAAACCGCAGGTATTTAACCGCTTGAACCCGAAGGTGCTGGCTGTTTATGCTGATCTGTTCCGCATCAGTGTCGCCCGATTACAGCAGGTACCGGATCAGCCGGATCTGCGGATTGAGGACATGGACCGCTCAGGGGAAGCGCTGTGAATATCGATTTCGGCCACCGTCAGTCAGCCCACTGCGAAAGCGGGGTTACCGCCAACCTGTTGAACCATTACGGTGTTGACTGTTCCGAAGCCTTAGCTTTTGGTATCGGCAGCGGTCTTTTTTTTGCGTACGCCCCCTTTATCCGGCTCAATTTTCTCCCCCTGACAACCTTTCGCACCGCGCCCGGCAGTATTTTCAAAAAAGCCTGTAAAAGGCTGGGGGTCACTACGCGCCAACAGCGTTTCAAAAACCCTGTTGCTGCAGAACAGGAGCTCGATCGTTTGCTCACCAACGGCTGTCCGGTGGGTGCGCAGACCGGGGTTTTCTGGTTGCCTTATTTTCCTCCGGCCTATCGTTTTCATTTTAATGGTCACAATCTGGTGGTCACCGGCAAACAAGGGGATGAGTATCTGATCAGCGATCCGATCTTTGAACAGCCGGTACGCTGTGCTACCGCCGATCTGCGCCAGGCGCGCTTTGCCAAGGGTGCTTTAGCACCCCAGGGGCGCATCTATTATATCGAATCATTACCCGGCACTATTGATGTGCCGGGGGCGATTATCAGCAGTATCAAGGATGTCTGCCGGGTGATGCTGTCGACACCGGTGCCGGTGGCAGGGGTACGTGGCATCGGTTTTCTGGCCCGTCGAATAGTTAAGTGGCCGGCGCGTCTCGGTGAAAAAAAAACCCTGCAGCATCTCGGGCATATTGTCCGGATGCAGGAGGAAATCGGCACCGGCGGGGGTGGCTTCCGGTTTATCTATGCAGCCTTTTTACAGGAAGCTGCAACGCTGATCGGCAACGACTCCTTGCGGCCGTTATCGCAGCGTTGTACTGCTATTGGTGATGACTGGCGCGAATTTGCCCTGCTGGCGGCGCGTGTCTGTAAAGGGCGCGCTGAGCTGGTGCCGACGATCGCTGATCTGGCACAGCGGCTGGAGCAGCTGGCGGCGGCGGAAAAATCCCTCTATCAGGATCTGCGCAGAGCCATCGCCGGATCTTCCAGGTGCGGTGGCGGGTGATGAACAGCAGCGCAGAGGAGCATGTTGTCCGCATCAGCGGGCTGTCTAAAACCTATCCGGGTAGCAGTCAGCCGGCGCTGGACAACCTCAATCTTGAGGTGGCGCGCGGCCGTATTTTCGGTCTGCTCGGCCCCAACGGTGCCGGTAAAACTACAACTATTTCAATTATCTGCACCCTGCTGCGCCCTGATTGTGGCCGGGTTGAGGTGCTGGGGCAACAGGTGCCGGCGGCGGCGGCAGAGATTCGCCACGCTATTGGCCTGGTACCACAGGAGATCGCCCTTTATCCGACCCTGACCGTCAGGGAAAACCTCTCCTATTTTGCCCGTGTGCTGGGCGTTGACAAAGAGCGTCGTGACGCGCGCATAGCCGCTTGTCTCGACCTGGTGGGGCTTAGCGAGGTCGCACAACGGCGGATCGATCGCTGTTCCGGCGGAATGAAGCGCCGCGCCAATCTTGCCGTCGGGGTCCTTCATGAACCACAGATTCTGCTGCTTGATGAACCGACGGTGGGGATAGACGCCCAGTCGCGTCATCTGATTCTTGAGCAATTGCGCGAGCTCAACCGCCAGGGGATGACCTTGCTGTACACGACCCATTACATGCGCGAGGCGGAAGAGATCTGCGATGAGATCGCTATCATTGATAGCGGGCGGGTTATTACGCAAGGGGCGCCACGACAGTTGATTGTCGATAATCCTGCTTGTGAAAGTCTTGAAGATCTGTTTCTGGCCCTGACCGGCAAAGCCTTGCGCGAGTAGAGTACACAGATATGCATCTGCTGACCCATATCAGAAAAGAGCTCCTCCTGCTCAGCCGTGATCGCGCCGGTTTGCTGGTCTTGTTTGTGATGCCGGTCCTGCTGGTACTGGTACTGACGCTGGTACAGGATAATGTTTTTAGGGCGACTGGTGAAACTACTGCTCGTGCCCTCTTCGTTAATCTGGACGAGGGAGAGCGGGGTGCGGATCTGGCCGCCGGTCTTGCCGCCACCGGAATGCTTGATCTGGTTGAGGCTTTTGCCGGAGAAAGGATTGATCCGGAGCGAGCGCGGCAAACCGTTTTTCGTGGCGATTACCAGTTTGCCATTGTCGTCCCGGCTGATTTCAGCGCGGATATTGCTGCCGCCGCCGAGTCAGCGGCGCGGGCAACCTTGCGCGGTGACACAACAGAGATTAACCCCGGCGAATTGCTGGTCTTCTTTGATCCGGCGGTGCGCGGTGTTTATCGCACAGCGGTTTCCAGCTCAGTGCAACGCGGGGTGATTGGTCTGGCGATGGCCAGCCGCAATGCAGCGCTGATGCGTCTGTTAAGCGTCGACCTCCAACAGCGTATCGATGAACAGCTGCAACCTCATGGTGCTGTCGGCCTGGTCCGTATCGAACTGCCAGACCTAGCAGATAGCCGACTGGAGCAGTCGCTGATTGAACTCAAGGAAGAATCGGCAGCACCTGAGAAGTTCCCCACCATGCCGACCTCGGTGCAACAGAATGTGCCGGCGTGGACTCTTTTCGGCATGTTCTTTATTGTGATTCCCCTGGCCGGTACCATCATCCGGGAACGGCAGGACAGCACCCTGACGCGGCTGTTGACCATGCCGGTGAGTATTATTGGATTGTTGGGCGGCAAGGTGTTTGCCTATCTGCTCATCTGTCTGCTCCAGTTTGTTCTGATGCTGTTGGTTGGTTGTTATCTGATGCCGTTGCTGGGGACACCGCAGTTTGACATGGGAAATTCACCACTGGCGTTGGCCCTGGTAGCGGTCAGCTCGGCGCTGGCGGCCTGTGGTTACGGGATGCTGGTGGGGGTGGTGGCGCGCAGTTTCGATCAGGCGGCAATCTTCGGATCGGTTTCGGTGGTCATTGCCGCTGCCCTCGGGGGCGTGATGGTGCCGGTTTATATGATGCCGCAGGTGATGCAGAATATCAGTGTCGTTTCCCCCTTGGGCTGGGGGCTGGAGGCGTTTCTGGATATCTTCGTGCGCGGCGGTGATCTGTCGTCAGTCCTGCCGCAGGTACTGACACTGAATGGATTTTTTCTATTATGCATGCTCATTGCCGCGCTGGTTTTTCGGCGTTGGCGTCAGGGTGGATGATTGACAAAGATGGGAGAGAGCAATGAGTGCTGAGCTGGAAGTTGAATTGGCCAGGTTGATTATCGATTTCTGTAATGTGGAAGATACCTCAGCGCAGGATGTGCCCTGCGATGTCCCGCTGATCGGACCCGATTCCCCCTTTGGACTGGATTCCCTGGATGCAGTGGAAATTGTTGTGGCGGTACAGAAGGCTTACGGCGCCCGTATCGGCAGCGATGAATCGAGCCGGGAAGCCCTGGCAAGCCTGACGGCTCTTGCTGCTTTCGTCCGCAGCGAACGCACGGATGGGAATTAGGCAATTCGGGTGTCTGTTTGATTGCAGTAAGTCAGGTTGAGAGAGAATGGATTCTGTGACGGCGCTGTGCTTCGCGCAGAATGACAGCAAGGAGCCGTTGCGCACCAATGTGTTACTGTCATCCTGCGCGAAGTCGCAGGATCCAGATTTTGCTGGAATTGAGTTTTTCTTGCTGGATCTCCGACTAAAGCTCCAGGGACGACAAATTTTTATTGTCGTACCGCTTTCAGACCACGGTCAGGTGCAGATAGCTGATGGAAAAACGGCCGCTTTCGGGAATATAAGCGAGGACGCGATCGCCCTGCTTGAGCTGCCCTGATTTGAACAGTTCTTCGAGCATGATGTAAAAGGATGCCGCCCCGGTATTCCCCTTGGTTGTCAGGTTGGTGAACCAGCGCTCCTCCGGGATGTCCATCCCGGCAGCGCGCAATCCTTCCATCAGAGGTTGACGAAAATAGTTGGATGAATAGTGGGGCAAAAACCAGTTGACCTGGTCGGCACGCAGGTCGCGCCGGGCAACAACGCGGGGAATGGTGCGTTGAGCTGAGGTGTTGATGATTTCGGCATTGAGGAGCTTGACATCCTGCTTGATGTTGAACACCCCTTCTGCTACAGCAGCATGTTTGTCGTAGTCGCGCCAGCCTTTGAGGGAACCATCCGCAAGCTTGTTGGCCCCGGCGTACATACAGGCGTCAAATTCATTGGCAAAGGAATGAATGTCGATCCAGTCAATACGTAAACAGAGGCCGTCAGGTGCGGGCCTGTCCTGCAGGTAGGCGGCACCGGCACCGTCTGATAACATCCAGCGCAGAAAATCTTCCTCAAAACTGAGGGACAGGTCTTTTTCGAGTTCAGCCAGTTTTTCCACCGGGACCTTTTTCATCTGCTCAGCACGCATAAAGGTTGAGGCCAGCTCTGAGCCGGTGGCAACAGCGTTACGGCTCTGGCCGCTGGCAACGCTCATCCAGGCGTATTTGAGGGCAGAAATGCCGGCGAGACAGACACCGATGGTGCTCACTGCCTCCAGGGGAGCACCGCCCAGTTCGCCGTGAACCATGGAGGCGTGCCCCGGCATCAGCTGGTCAGGCGACGAGGTGCCGCAGCTTAAGCATTCGATCTTTTCCGAAGAAAATCCGGGGTAGGGGCAGAGCCGCCGGATTGCCTCAGCTGTCAGCTGGGCGTTGCTATGGGTGGTGGCACCGGTGACCGGATCGATAGCATAGTAACGTTGCTCAATTTTGTTGTTGCGCAGGATCATCCGCCGCGTGCGGGACGGCAGCTGATTGATCATCCCGAGAATTTTTTCCATCTGCGCGTTGTCAACGGCAGCGTTCGGGAGAAACATGGCACCATCTGTGATATAAACGGGCATGGTTCGACTTCCAGCGTCAAAATAATGGGTGATTCGCGGGTGCGGCACAGAGTAATGCCTGCGACTTTTTTTG
>JAWOFG010000073.1:0-7973 GCA_046482365.1 Pelovirga sp.
ACTCAACTGACTGGCCCCTGTATCTATATCCGGCTATGATGCTCTGAAGAACTGCGGGGGAATAAAAATGGATGTCTCGACAATCATTACACTGGTAGTGCTGGGTCTGCTCGTGCTGTACATCATCGCCATCTTCAATCAACTGGTGGCCCTCAAGAACCGGCTTAAAAATGCCTTTGCGCAGATCGAGGTGCAGCTCAAGCGCCGCCATGATCTGATCCCCAACCTGGTGGAAACCGCCAAAGGTTATCTCAAGCACGAACGCGAAACCCTCGATGCCGTGGTCCAGGCACGCAACAATGCCGAGCAACAACTGGACCGGGCGCATAACGATCCCGGCGATCCGTCAGCTATCAACGACCTGGGCCGGGCCGAGGGTAACCTGGCCGGGGCACTGGGCCGGTTCAACGTGGTGGTCGAGGCCTATCCCGATCTCAAGGCCAACCAGAACATGATGCAGCTTACCGAGGAGCTGACCAGCACCGAGAACAAGGTCGCCTTCGCCCGTCAGGCATTCAACGATGCGGTCATGGCCTACAACACCTACAAGCAGTCCTTCCCGCAACTGATGTTTGCCGCGCTGTTCGGTCATGCCAAAGACGCCGCCCAGCTGGAGTTCGAGGACAGCGCGGCCATCCAGGCGGCGCCGAAGGTCTCGTTTTGATCCGGCGTTATGATAAGCAGGCGTTTCGAATGCCGGCTCACAGCGATTGCTTCGTCACGTTGTTCCTCGCAATGACCCCCCTGTTTCCGGTCGTTGCGAGGCCCGCATGGACGCAGGTGGTAGAGCGACGCAGGACGCCAAAGCCGAGCAAAGCGAAGCAATCTTTTGCACAAAGCGATCGGACGTTCGGAACATTCAGATAGGCCATGGACTTTTTTGCAGCACAGGATCGGGCCCGGCGCCAGACAGGCTGGCTGGTTGTACTGTTTATGCTGGCGGTGGCCGGGCTGATCCTGCTGACCAATCTGCTGGTGCTGGCTGCCCTCGCCTATAACCAGGCCGGGGTATTCACCCTCTCCCCTGAACTGCTCGCGCAGCAGTTTCAGTGGGATGTTTTCCTCGGCGTGGCGGCGGTGATCATCGCGCTGGTATTTGTCGGCAGTGCCTATAAAACAATGTCGCTCTCCGGTGGCGGTCACAAGGTGGCCGAGATGCTCGGCGGACGCGCGCTCAGTCCCGACAGTCGCGATCCCGACGAACGCCGTTTGCTCAACGTAGTGGAAGAGATGGCCATTGCCGCCGGTATGCCGGTGCCCCGCGTCTATCTGCTGGAAGAAGAAGGCATCAACGCGTTCGCCGCCGGCTCCAGTCCCAACAACGCGGTGATCGGCATCACCCGCGGTGCCATGGAAACCCTGAACCGGGACGAGCTGCAGGGGGTCATTGCCCACGAGTTCAGTCACATCTTCAACGGCGACATGCGCATGAACATTCGCCTGATCGGCGTGCTGCACGGCATTTTGTTGCTGGCGCTGATCGGCTACTTTTTGTTGCGCTCCTCATACTTTGTCCGCGCCTCACGTAACCGGCAAGCCGGCGGACTGGTGGTGGCGATCATCGGTCTGGGGGTCGGCCTGCTGGTGATCGGTTACGTGGGCCACTTCTTCGGCCAGTGGATCAAGGCCATGGTCAGTCGCCAGCGCGAATATCTGGCCGATGCCTCGGCCGTGCAGTTTACCCGCAACAACCAGGGCATCGCCGGGGCACTGAAAAAAATCGGCGGGGGTCTGCACGGTTCACTGCTGCAAAGCGCAGCCGCCCCCGAGTACAGCCATGCCTACCTGGCCAGGGGGGTTAAAGGCTTCATGCAGTCGCTGTTTTCCACCCACCCGCCGTTGCCGGATCGGATCAAGCGTCTGGATCCCGCCTGGGACGGCGCATTCGTCGCGCCGGTTAAACAATCCACCGCCGCCGATACTGAGCCAGCTTCCGAAGCAGCACCCGAAGCAGCCCCCAAACCGTCACTGGATATCGTCGGCGCCGTGGTCGCCGCCGGTGTCCTCAGCGCCGGCAAGATGGTGGACCAGGTCGGTAACTTCGACGAGCAACAGGTCGAGGCCGCGCGGGCAATCCTCGATAGCATCCCGCGCGAACTGCGCGAAGCCGCCGCCGAACCCTTCGGTGCCCGCGCGGTGATCTACGTGCTGTTACTCGATCCCCGTCCCGAAGTGGAACGTGAACAACAACGTCTGCTGGAACAACAGGCCGATCCGCAGGTAGTCCAGGTATGCCAGGCCCTCGCGCCGCAGCGCCGGGATCTGCCCGAAGCAGTGCGCCTGCCGTTGATCGAACTGGCTCTGCCGGCACTGGAAGGGTTATCGGATGAGCAGTACCGTCGTTTTCGGGGGGTGGTGCAGGCCCTGATCGCTGCGGACAGCCGCGTCGATCTCAAGGAGTGGATCCTGCAGCGGCTGGTGATACGACAACTCGATCAACACTTCGGCCTGCGCAAACCCGCCAGGGCCAGATACGGCAAATTGATACAGGTTAAAGAACAACTGCAGGTGATACTCTCGCTGGTGGCGCATACCGAATACCCCGACGCGCAACAGGCCGCACAGGCCTTCGATGTCGGCGCGGCCGAAGCGGGTATGACCGAACTCACCCTCCTGCCACGCGACGCGCTCGATCTCAACACACTCAACAACGCGCTCGACACCCTCGAACAACTCAAACCCCTGGCCAAGCCCCGCCTGCTCAAGGCCTGCGCCGTCTGTATCCTGTTCGACGGCAACACCACCGTCCCCGCCCAGGAACTGCTGCGCACCCTCGCCAGCTGCCTGGACAGCCCGATGCCATTGTTAGTTAAAAGTACTGAGTACTGAGTACTGAGTTCTGAGTTCTGAGTGCTCAGTGCTCAGAACTCAGTGCTCAGTGCTCAGTCTTCGCATCTGCCCGAGGGGACACTGACTGTAGTGGTCGGGAGGAAATTCAGAGCTAATAATAAGGCCTGGTGGTTGTACGAAAATCAGGCCGCCCGGGTTTTCACCGCCTTGCGAATTGCCTGGCCGTGCTCAAGCGCCGTCTTCCGTCCAGCGGAAAACCAGGCGCCATTGATCAGCAAGGCGAGATCATTCAAGGGGCTAGACAGGCAGCTCCGTGCCCTGGTTCATGATCGCGATATAGCCGGCGTAACTGTAAACCCGGTTGCGCTTTTGAGCGGTAAGTTCATGGACAATACCAAGGCTTGTCAGCCGTTTTAGACACTTGTTGACCGTAGCAGGGGTAAGGCCGGTATTCTCCACCAGCGATCCGGCAGTGGTGATCGGGTGTCCCATCAGCGCGTTGTGTACGGTCAGAGTCGAGGCTGCGGCACGACCGAGTTGCTGGATCTTGTCGCGATCGGCAGCGGACAACGCCACCAGTTGCTGTGCGGTGTCCACGGCCTGGGTGGCGGTGACAATGATCGCCTCGGCGAAAAAATCCAGCCAGGCCCCCCAGTCACCGGTCAGGCGTACCGTGTTCAACAGGTCATAGTAATATTGCCGATGCGTTTTGAAATAGAGGCTCAGGTAAAGCATCGGCATGCGCAAGACGTTCTGTTCACACAACAACAGGGTTATCAACAGCCGGCCGAGGCGGCCATTGCCATCAAGAAACGGATGAATGGTTTCAAACTGCACATGCGCCAGGGCGGCCTTGAGCAACACCGGTGTCGCTTCGGGCTCGTCGTGTAAAAAGCGTTCAAGCGCCCCCATGCAATCGAGCAACTGGTCAGGTGGCGGCGGCACAAACACCGCGTTACCCGGTCGACTGCCGCCGATCCAGTTTTGACTGCGCCGGAAGTCCCCGGGCGTGTGGTGACTACCCCGGCCCATGCTGAGCAGGATTTCATGGATCTCCCTGAACAACCGCAACGAGATCGGAAAGCCTTCGGCCAGCCGCTTGAGGCCGTGGTCGAGCGCGGCAACATAATTGCTGACTTGCTGGACATCGTCCAGCGGCACCCCCGGTTCTTCATCCAGTTCGAACAACAACAGATCCGAGAGCGAAGATTGCGTACCCTCAATCATCGAGGAGAGGACCGCTTCCTTGCGGACGTACATATAGATAAACAGGCCCGTATCCGGCAGCAGGGTGGAGACGCTGTCCAGCCGGCCCAATGCCAGAAGCGCCTGATCAAACTTGCCGCGCAAGGCCGGCCCCCATTCAATGGGCGGGTCTGGCGGCAAGGGCGCCGGCACAAACGCCTGTGCCTGCTCGCCCGGGGTCGTGATCGGCACGTAATGTCCCTGGAGTTCCCGCTTCATCTGACCGGTTCCGAAGTTAAAATAAGATTTCTGCTTATTTTAAGAAAAGTCATTATCCTAAAATAGTGGGGAGGCTCATGAAAAGCAAGTGAAAGACTCGCCAGGCAGGCAGCCGGGCAAGGCTGTCATTACGAGCAAAGCGTGGCAATCTCCCCAGTGCTTCCATCTACCTCTCTCATGGATGACGTACAGGGAAGTGCTAATGTCGCGAGCGGGCTGGGAAGCCCGCTTGCGAGCGACTGGGGTCAGGGGGAGGGGATCAAAAACAGCCCTGGCAAAACACTTTGTTCCTCGTCCCTCGTAACTCGCCCCTCGACCCTGTCCGAAGGACATTGTGGGAGGGCCTTGCAGGCGCGATTTTCAGATTCAGGCAGGCTCGGCCTTCAGCACGACTGATCAGGCCGATCAGCTGCGACTGATATCTGCCGACTGGGGACTATTTCTCTTCGTCACTCTTCCCTGCCGAAATAGCCAGAAGGACTCATTTCGGCTAAGGGTTGTCCCTCATATTCATGCAGGTAAATCTGGGTTAGGCTGGATAGCACGGTTGAATAATAAATAGTGTCAGACGACTCGGCAGTGCCCCCGAACGACAGACTACTGGTAGCTCAAACATGTGAAGTGTTTGACCATAAGCTCATCGCGGAGAGTAGTGTTGTGCAGGATAAAGATCAGGTTGAATGATAATGGTACTTATATGTCCCAGACCTCTTGATTAGGTTTGCGAGGTTGGCTAGAACGTCGGCAGGTATTTAAAGGGCTTTGACCCCTTAAATTTTTTCGGTGATCTGCCGGGGTCAGTCGTTATTATGCAATTAGGATATGGTGTTGATGTGCTAGGTCATTTGCCTTGGGTCACTAAGGCTCACTGTATATATTGGGGCGATTTGGATACGCATGGTTTTGCGATTCTCAATCGTGCCAGAAATTATCTTCCCAATCTTAAATCCGTATTAATGGATGAAGAGACTCTACACGGCTATCGGGATATGTGGGTAGAGGAAAGGAATCAACATAGTGCAGAAACATTACATAAATTGACTGATTCTGAGCAGAGAGTATATCAAGCTATTAAACGCAATAGCTGGGGACAGAATGTCCGCCTGGAACAGGAGCGGATTGCTTGGGATGTCGCTTGGAAGGTTTTACAGGAGGTTATATGATCGAGTTGATCGAAATTATGCTGCATCGATGAAATCAGGACAGTATACCTAATTTTATTGTTGGTCTACATAAAAGGGTTTGGTAAAAAAGACGAATCATTATCATTCTACGCAAGTAACTCTAAAGCTCATTAAACGCAAAATGAATAAAAACTGCCCATTCTGTAATATTGTAGATTTAGATAGCGCGGGGCGCATAATCATGCAGAATGATCATGCTATCACTATCCATGATGGTTACCCCATCAGCAATGGACATACGCTCATCATTCCTAAACGTCACTCATCTTCGTTTTTCGATGCCTCTCCCCATGAAAGAGAGGCTCTTTTATCTCTCATTGATATGGCAAAACTAGAATTGGATAAAGAGTTCCGCCCGGACGGCTATAATATTGGAATTAACGACAGTCCAACAGCAGGGCAAACTATTCCTCATCTGCATATCCATTTGATTCCCCGTTATAAATACGATGTCGATGACCCAAGAGGTGGAGTCCGTTGGATTATTCCTGAAAAAGCAAAATATTGGGATGATTGAAAGTATGACTGCATCTCCAAATGACAAAAAATATCTTTGTGCTGGAGCAGATGACCCGTTCTTGCCCAAATTACTAGATAAGATTAATCATGCTATTCAGATAGATATGGCGGTTGCTTTTATACGCACTGCTGGGCTGAACTTAATTTACCAGGCGCTAGAAGACGCACTGAAACGAGAACAGCCTGCAAAACTTCGCTTGATTACTGGTGATTACCTCGAGGTTACAGAGCCACAGGCACTTCGGCAATTAATGCTTTTGCAGGAATTAGGTGCAGAGGTAAAGGTATTTGAGAGCAAGGGACAGCAGAGTTTTCACATGAAAGCTTATATTTTTATTGCGCAGGATGAAGCTGCGGCTGAAAGTGGTAGCGCTTTCGTTGGCTCTAGTAATATAAGTAAAACCGCATTGACTGATGGGCTAGAATGGAATTTAAGAGTTGATAGTATTGAAAATGAGTTACGATTTAGAGAAATAAAAAAGGAGTTTAAGAGGTTATTCGTGATCGGTAATTCTATCCCACTATCGCATGAGTGGATTGATGGCTATCAAGTACGATATCAAAACACACAAATATCTCACAAACCAGAGCCAGTCGACCCTCCAGAGCTACCACCAGTTCCAACAGATGCACAGTCTGAGGCCTTAGATGCTTTACATCAGACCCGCGAACAAGGTTATCAGCGTGGTTTAGTTGTACTAGCAACTGGGATGGGTAAAACTTGGCTATCTGCCTTTGATGCTAAAGCTATGAGTTCAAAGCGTATATTGTTCGTTGCGCATCGCGAGGAAATATTAGATCAAGCTGAACGGACTTTTGTAAGAATTTTCCCTGAATCTAAAGTAGGGCGCTATACGGGACGAGAAAGCCAAGTAAATGTAGATATGATGTTTGCCTCTGTACAAACCCTTGGAAAGATTAGGCATTTAGAAAAGTTCTCGGAAGATCATTTTGATTATATTGTTATTGATGAGTTTCACCATGCGGCAGCGCGTACTTACCTGAAATTATTAACGCACTTTAAGCCGCGATTCTTGCTCGGATTAACAGCGACACCAGAGCGTACGGATCAGGTGGATATTCTTCATCTGTGTGATGACAATCTGGTCTATCGTCAGGGATTGGCCGATGGTATCGATAAACAACTGCTTTGTCCGTTTCATTATTATGGCATTGGCGATGAGCATGTGAATTACCAAGAAATACCCTGGCGCAATAATCGATTTGATCCCGAAGCGTTGATCAATCAATTAGCCACCCAGGCCAGAGCGAGACATGCCTTAACAAAATGGCATGAATTACATCAGAGCCGTACTCTGGCATTTTGTGTTTCACGCCGACATGCGGATTTTATGGCGGAGTATTTCAACCGGCATGATGTTCCGTCCGTTTCGGTGCACAGTGAGTCAGAAATAAGACGTAATGAGGCTCTGGCACAACTGACTCGTGGTGAGGTGTCCGTAGTCTTTTCAGTTGATTTGTTCAACGAAGGAGTGGATGTCCCAGCGATTGATACCGTGATGATGCTTCGGCCGACGGAATCTAAGATATTATTTCAGCAGCAGTTAGGTAGAGGCCTGCGTTTTAGCCCTGAGACCGATAAAAGCCATTTAGTGGTGATTGATTTTATTGGCAACCATATTAGTTTTTTTAAAAAAGCCGAAGCCTTATTTCAATTGGCATCAAACAATAGTGCAAGACGCGAGTTTGTTGACCAAGCGGAGGCGGATGAGCTTCCTTTACCGAAGGGGTGTTTTGTTAACTATGACATCAAGGCCATTGATATTCTTCGTGAGTTGGTAAGTACCCGTATCGATACCCAATTAGAGATATACCGTGGTCTTCGTGAAAGTCTAGATCGCCGTCCCACCTTGTCTGAATTTTATATGGGAGGCGGGGCTTTTACGACTGTACGGCATGAGCATGAACAGTGGTTAGGCTTGGTGGCCTCAGAAGGCGATCTTGATACTGTTGAACAAGTAGTCTTTGAGAGATACAAGGACTTTTTTCGTGAAG
>JAWOFG010000092.1:0-16293 GCA_046482365.1 Pelovirga sp.
TAAAATTCTGCATCGCGTGAACGCAGGTATTTATAGTAGTCAGAATCGGCCGAAATCACCAGTTTACCGTTTTTGGTCAGGGTTTTCTGGTAAGACTCCATGGTCCGTAAAAAGGCGTAGAGTTCTTTATCCTGATTGTAGGCGTCGGCGTAAATGGCAGCGGCCTGGGCATCGGCGTTACCGCGAGTTTCCAACACCTTACGGTGCGCTTCGGAACGGATCTGTTGCAGCTCCAGATCCATTTGACCAAGAATATTGGCTTTTTCCCCCTCCCCTTCCGAACGGTAGCGTGCCGCAACCTGATTACGTTCATTGATCATTCGCTCATAGACACGCTCGCGCACCTGTTCAACGTAGTTAATACGTTTGATTTGGATATCGACCAGCTCAATCCCGTAAGCCGGGGTACTGGAACTGGCACGGGCAAGAACATCATTGAGGATGGTTTCACGGCCGATCATTTCATCCACGCCGATTTCTTCGCCGTCAACCTCAAAGGCTTCGTCAGCTTCGGCCTTGTAGTCGCCACCGCGCACCAGTTCCGCCAGCAGGTGGCTGGAGACCGCGTCGCGTACCACTGAACCGAGGATATTGTCGAGGCGGCCCAAGCCCCCCTGGACATTGAAAACGGTTCGATAAAAGACCAGCGGATCGACAATCCGCCAGCGGGCGGTGGTATTGACCCAGATAAAACGCATATCCTTGGTTGGGATCTGATTCGGGTCACCGTCCCACTTGAGGATGCGTTTTTCAAAACGATTGATACTCTGGGTAAAGGGCATTTTAAATTTCAGCCCCGCCTCGGTTACGGTACGTACGGGGTCACCAAACTGGGTAATGACCACCTGCTCGGCTTCGTTTACTGTATAAAATGCGTCCTGGCCGACAAGAACAGCCGCCAGAATAATAACAACCAATAATCCGTTTTTCATCGGGCGGCTCCTTCCGTGGTTTTGCGCAGGGGCAGCAGGGGTAGTGCACCACCGTTAATATCATCCATGATGTAGGTTTCATCGAGCTGGGGCAGAACCTGCTCCATCGTCTCGATGAAAATCCGCTGGCGCGTCACCTCGGGGGCGCGTTTATACTCTGTCAACAGAGCCAGAAAACGATTGGTTTCACCGCGAGCGCGGTTAACCCGCTCTACGGCGTAACCTTCGGCCTCCTGCAATGCTCTCTGGGCTTCACCACGGGCACGCGGTACTTCCTTATTAAACTGGGCACGCGCCTCCAGAATCAGGCTTTCCTTTTGTTGCTCGGATTCGTTAACCTCGTTAAAGGCGCCCTTGACCGGATCGGGCGGAGTCACATCTTGAAAGCGAACGGTGACAATCTGCACACCGATGTCGTAATTATCGAGGGTTTTCTGCAGTGACTCTTCAACTTCCAGAGCCAGGGAGACCCGTTCGGTGGTTAGAACGTCTGTCACATTGGCATTGCCCACCGCACGGCGCACCATGGCTTCAGAAACATCGCGGATCGTGCTGACCGGATCGTGAATCTTGAAGACATACTTATAGGGATCGCGGATCTGATACTGAACAATCCACTGAATATCACTGACATTCAAATCACCGGTTAAGGTCAGTGACTCTTCCTCCAGGCCCCGCGTGGAAAGGGCTGGACGGACGCCCGACTCAGCAGATCGGAAGCCGAATTCTTCTTTGAGTACTCGACCAGTTGGAACCAGAAAGACCTGGTCAATCCCGAACGGCACCTTGAAATGCAGCCCCGGCTCGGAGAAGCTGGCAAATTTGCCGAATCGCAGCACCACGCCGGTTTCTTCGGTATCGACCTCGTACATGCTGCTGTAAGCGCCGATGATAATGGCCAGCACGGCCACAGCCAGAAGGATCGGCCGCAGACTCTTTTTCGGATCCAGTTGCATTTTTTCTTTAAAGCGATTGGTCATGTCGATGACCTTTTTCTCCAGGTCTTCCCCGGAAGGACCTTGTCCCCAGTTCTGCATTGCTACCTCTTTTTCTCTGTGCCAGGGTTGATGAACGATGACTTTTCTATGACTTAAGTCTTCCATGAACAGGTAAATATAACAGATTTTTTCTTCTGGTGGGGGATTTTCGGAAGCTTAAGTTTGCTTTTTACCCCCTGAAGTGCTGGTCATCACTTCAAGGGATAGTTATACTGTCAGGATCAAAGCACCAATCCGACCAGGTAAAGGAGCCCAATATCATGAAGGTGATTGTCGATCTCTGTGTTGTCCCCCTGGGGGTGGGGGTTTCTGTTTCCAGCTATGTCGCGCGCTGTCAGAAAATCCTCGAAGAGGCCGGACTAAAAATCAATCTGCACGCCTATGGCACTAATATTGAAGGAGAATATGATCAGGTCTTCGCGGCGATCAAACGCTGCCACGAGGAGATTCACGCTACCGGGGCCCCACGCATCAGCACCACTATCAAACTGGGAACGCGTATTGATCGGGAACAGACGATGCAGGATAAAATCCGCAGCGTTGAGGAAAAGAGATCGAAAAAATAACAAAAAAAGACCGGTTGCCGGATTGGATTACTTCCTGTTCTTCAGGGCGTCAAGTTCATTTTTCAGTTTGTGATAACTGGCCAGACGCTCGCTGCCAAGAACCCCCTCAGCGGCCGCTTGTTGCACGGCGCAGCCCGGTTCGCAGGTGTGACTGCAATTACGAAAGCGGCAATCTTGAGCCAGGACATCGATCTCGGCAAAGGATTCGATCAGATCGGCACTTTCCCCCCACAGATGCAACTCGCGCATGCCCGGGTTATCCATCAGGATACTGCCATTCGGCAGCAGAAACAGTTCCCGGTGGGAGGTGGTGTGACGTCCCTTGCCATCGGAACTGCTGACCGCGCCAACCTTCTGGCGCTGATGTCCGAGCAGCCCGTTGGCGATGGTCGACTTTCCCACTCCCGATGAACCCAACAGGGCAATGGTTTGTCCCGGCTTGAGATACTCTAGCAGGGGTTCAAGCTGGAGCTCATCATGGGCCATGCACAAGAGAACCGGGGTCGTCCCGGCAATGGCCTGAACCTCGCACAGACAGGCTTGCGGGTCTGGATGTAGATCGGTTTTGTTGAGTAGAACCACCGCGTCAGCGCCACTGCTGCTGACCAGGGTGAGGTAGCGCTCAATCCGTCGTAGATTAAAATCCTGATCCAGGCCGCTGACAATCAGAACCAGATCGACATTAGCTGCAATAACCTGTTGTTCCGAACGTTGATCCTTGCCCTTGCGCTGTCCGGGGAGGTTGCGGGAAAAGGAGCTTTTACGTCCAAGCACGGCAACAATCGTGCCCCGTTGCTGTGATTGCGGTTCAACCACGACCCAGTCGCCGACAACGGGCAGATCGGGCCTGCCACTGGAGGCATGACGTATTTTACCAGAAAAGCGGACCGTGAGTTCGCCCTTCGGCGAGATAACCCGATAATAGTTTTTCTCACCACGAATGATCCGCGCCGGAAGCCGAGGCGCCCCTTTCCAGGGAGCAAATTCCCGTTCAAAATGGGCTGACCAGCCCCAGTCTTCTAATATCATTGCCACATTCCATTGGTTGCTGAACTACTGTTGATACTACCAGTCGCACTCATCGTGAAGGATCTAGCTGACAAAGCGTGACAACAGGGCCGGTACCACCGTCTCCACAGATAAAATACGCTCGCCAAAATGAGCCACTCTAAAATTGGCCTTTTTAAACTTTTCAATTTCGTAGGGGATAAAGCCCCCTTCCGGGCCAACCGCCAGACAAGCCGGCACCTGTGGTTGGCATGGGAAGGCGCCACCATCCCCCCCGGGATGAGCCACCAGATTGATGGTGCTGCTACTGATGCCGGGCAGCTCATCCTCGACAAAAGGGCGAAAGCGTGGGCACAGATGAACCTGCGGCAGAATCGTATCGCGCCCCTGCTCGAGCCCCAGGCAGAGCTGTTCTCTCATCTTATCAGGGTGCAACAACGGACTGCTCCAGTAACTTTTGTCGACCCGGTAACTGTTGATCAGGTAGAGGGATTTGACTCCCATACTGGTGATCCCGCGCAACAACCGCCGCAGCATTTTCGGCCGTGGCAATGCCAGCAGCAAAGTGACCGGAACCGGGGAGGGTGGTTGTTCATCAAGATGAACCGACAACGTCAGAGCGGCAGAGTCAATAGCGTCAATCATCCCCTGCCCCATCAAACCATTGATCCGTCCAACGCGTAAACGGTCACCCTTGCCCTTGCCCAGCAAGTTAGTAACGTGATCGTAACGGCGACCACTTAACCTCACACGATGATCATCAATAAAGTCGTCGTCGTCAAGCAAGATCAGATTCATAATAGTTGGGTCACCGATGCTCCCCCGGTTGCCAGAAGATATCTGCCTTGCCGCCGTTGTTACACAGCCTGGCCCAGACAAAGCAAAGATCGGAAAGACGGTTGAGAAAACCAAGGCAAAAGGGATTGATTGTTTCCATTTCTGCCAATGTGACCAGCTCGCGTTCACAGCGGCGGGTGACGGTGCGGGCCAGGTGGAATAGTGAAGCAGCACGGGTGCCTCCGGGCAGGACAAAGTTCTGTGCCGGTTCAATTTGCGCTCTGGTCTCTTCGAGCCAGCCTTCCAGGGTGTCAATCTGTCCCTGATGGACGTTGGGAATGCGCGCAGCAAATTCACTGTCGGCCGGAGTAGCCAGCTCTCCCCCTAGATTAAACAGTTCGTTCTGCACTTGCAGCAGTTTATCCTTGATCCCTGTCGGCAGCTCTTCGCAGCGCACCAATCCCAGCACTGAATTGAGTTCATCGACGGTCCCGTAGGTTTTTACCCGCTGTGAAGCCTTGGAAACGCGGGTTCCATCAACCAGGCTGGTCTGCCCTTTGTCGCCGCCGCGGGTCATGATCTGATCTAATGTCGGCATAATAAACCTCTCTGGATTATAGCATCTGAACACATCATCGGTTTTTTCAGTTTACGTAAATATCAGCCCGGTGACCAGCCCGACAAATTCGCAATTCTGCAAAAAACCCTTCAACAAATCTCATAAATGCAAACCACTGTTCTGATTACTGGATATATCTATTGTTTTTATTGCGATTTATTTTTGTTTTCAGCTAGTTAGAAATCAAACTTCTTTTCTTTTATGAGTCGAAAGCGGACTTCCCTATCCCTACAAACAATTGCATATCTGCGAAAATTTCGCCTTCCTGGTCTTTTTTACCAATCGCACAGTCTCCCTTAACTAGCTGAAATGAAAAGGATTATTTTTTCTACAGATTGGCACACAGGTTGCCTTATAGAAGGTCATTCAATCGCACCTGAGGAGAACTGCCATGGCCATCTGCCCCTACTTTGATCAAGACCAAAAATTCTGTGACGTCGGCGAAGACTATATTTCCCCTTACGACGTTGTTGCCATGTCTCATTACTGCTCGAGCAGATACCGGGAATGTGACAAGTTTCCAAGTCTGACCGAACGCTACCCGGAGATACTGGCGCAAGTGGGCTTGGCTGAGGCAACCCCCAGGCAAGTTGAAGCAGCCCAGCCAATCTATGCCTATGCAAAAACGGCACAAGCAGAGGTTGCCGAGAAGGCGCGGATTCCCCTCGCCATCAAATTTGACAATAAGTGGCCTTTATTCCATCGCCTGAATCGTGTGATGTCCATTGAACAATCTCATGTCATAACATCAGAGGAGAGAGAAGTAATGAAACCAGAAACCATCAAAAATCGTGGCAAGCAAGTCGTCTTTGCCGGACTCGGCATCAACCTGGCCCTGGGCATTCTCTATGCTTATAGCATGCTCAAGGGTGAAATCAGCAAACTGTTTGCCGGCTCCGGCGACCCCTACGCCACGGCTTGCCTGGCCTTTGCTTTATCGATGATTCTTGGCGGCAAGATGCAAGACAAGGTCGGTCCCCGCCTGACCGCCATTTTAGGTGGTCTGCTGGTGGGCGCCGGCTTTATCGTCTGTTCCATGACCTCAAGTTACTGGGGTTGGGTGCTTGGCTTCGGTATGCTGGCCGGCCTTGGCATCGGCTTCGGTTATTCGGCCGCTACGCCACCGGCACTGAAGTGGTTTTCTCCAGCCAAAACCGGTCTGATTGCCGGGATCGTCGTCTCCGGCTTCGGCATTGCCCCGGTTTATCTGGCACCCATTTCTCAATACCTGCTGGGTCAGTATGGTCTGCACAGCACTATGATGATTCTCGGAGTCTCTTTTATTATCATTGTATGTGGGATGTCGCTGCTCCTTGCCAACCCCCCGGCCGGTTTTGCCGCCGTCAAGAAGGGGGCAGATGCAAACGCTAAAACGGCTCCTGCAGCACCCACGGTCGATGTCAGCCCGACCCAGATGCTCAAAGAAGGTCGTTTTTACACCCTGTGGCTGACTTTCTTTATTGGTGCTGGTGCGGGCCTGATGGTCATTGGCAGTATCGCCGGCATCGCCAAACAAAGCATGGGCGAAATGGCCTTTATTGCCGTGGCGGTTATGGCCGTTGGCAATGCTGCCGGACGGATTGTTGCCGGAATCCTGTCGGACAAGATTGGTCGTGCTTCGACCCTGACCCTGATGCTGGTCTTTCAGGCCGCATTGATGTTTGCTGCCATTCCGGTTGTTTCCAGTGCCGGTTCCGGCGCCGTGCTGGTGACCTTGCTGGCGACCTTTATCGGCTTTAACTATGGTTCGAACCTGTCCCTGTTCCCCTCTTTTGCCAAGGACTTCTGGGGGGCCAAAAACTACGGGATGAACTATGGTATTCTCTTTTCCTCCTGGGGCATCGGCGCCTTTGTGCTGGTCAAAATTTCAGCGCTACTCAACGCCAAATACGGTGGCATGGAAAGCTCCTTCATGGTCGCCGGCGTTCTGTTGCTGGTCGGAGCGATGATGGCCATGTCCCTGCGTCCGCAAAAGGTTACCGTACCGGCAACGGCACCGGTCTTTGTCGAAGAAGAGGATCTGGTCCTGGAAAAAGTACGCGACTAACCGTCAGCCCTTCGTGGTGCTAAAAGACAGCCCTCTGTTGCGAGGGCTGTCTTCCCTTTTGCCGGAGCCGACATGACTGCACCATCACCTCAAGCCATCCAGCACGAACTTCCCGCGCCAGCCCTTCTGGCACTGGCGGCTTCACTGCTGATCTATCTGTTCAGCCTGCTCGGCCCCTACAGCCCACCGGTCCTATTAAGCGGCATCATCCTGGTATGTGGCGGGGTGATTCAACTGACCTACGGCTTACGCAGCCATCAGCAGGGGCATCCCCGAGCGGCCGCAACCTTGCTTCCCTTCGGATTTTTCTGGTTGTCGCTGATCAGCTATGAAATTTTTCCTGAACTGGGTCTTGGACGTCATCCCAATGCCATGACCATGTTCTCCTACTTAAGCTTGTGGGCCCTGTTTGCAGCCATTTTATTCCTTGGCAGTTTTCGCCGCAGCATTGCGGTACAAACCCTGTACGGTGCCATCATGTGCTCTTTGCTGGCCCTGTCGATGAATCACCTGAGGAATGATCAGGTGTTTTTGTGGCTTGGCTGCCTCTGCGGCTTTATCGCTTCAGCAACCGCCTTGTATATCGCTGTTGCCCAGACGATCAATGAAAGCAGGGGTCGGGACGTTGTTCCCCTGGGTCACTGGAACGAAGAATGGGAAGAGGAAAGCTAGTAACATACTTGCCTCAAACGCTGTTTTAAGATATTTTTTTAGAAGACAAACCGCTGTTGGTGATTTTTTTTCACCAGCACCCAAAGAGTACAGCTGCGAAATAACGGGGTCGAATGAGTCCTGCACAACAAATGACATTACTGGGGCTGGTTGCTCTGGCTTACTATGCCATTCTGGTGGCATCAGGTGTCGTCAGCACCGATGTTATGCCGCAATTTGTTGTTTCTGCGGTCATTTTCCTGTCTTCCGGGCGCTTGTTGCGTGGCATTGCGCGCAGCCGGGTCAAAGCAGAACGTAAAGACAAAAACGGTAAGCCCCGCCCCGAGCCGAACTGGGCACTGCGCACTCAGGTTCTCAACTGGGTGATGGTCATCCTGATCATGTGTGCCCTGGGCCTGTGGATTATGAAACCGGTGGGCGTTTCCTTTTTTGAAATGTTCGGGTTCGGCTGATTCCTAAACTACTTCCCCTTGTCACCGAGCAAATCTTCTTTGCGCAATCCATATTTTTTCATCTTGCGATAAATCGTCGCCATATTCATCCCCGCTTTGGCCGCTGCTTCCTCAATATTTCCCCCGGCTACATTAAGCAGTTGGCGCAGATAGTCTATTTCAAAACGCGCCAGGGCATTGTTGTAATCATCAGCACCGGCGGACACTTCTTCAGTATCGATAAACTGAGCCAGGGTCGTCAGACTGATTTGTTCCTCGGTTTCAATGGTGATACAAGCCTCAATAACATTTTTCAACTGACGGATATTTCCCGGCCAGTTGTAACTGATGGCCGCCTGTTGGGCCGCCGGTGACAAGCCACTGATATGGGTGGCAAACTTACGATTCTGTTCCCGAATGAAGTAGGCAGCCAAGAGCAAAATATCAGGCTGACGCTGACGCAAAGGGGGCAGATGCAGATTGATAACATTGAGGCGATAGAACAGGTCTTCTCGGAAGGTTCCCTGCTCTACCTCTTTTTCCAGATCGGAGTTGGTCGCGGAGATGAGCCGGACATCGACCCGCGTCGGGGTGGTATCACCAATACGCCGGAATTCCTGCTCCTGGAGAAAACGCAGCAGGGTTTTTTGGACATTCAAAGGCAGATTGCCAATTTCATCGAGGAACAGGGTCCCGCCATCGGCGGCCTTCAACAGCCCCTCCTTGTCGGTATCGGCACCGGTAAAAGCTCCCTTTTTGTGACCAAACAGTTCGCTTTCCATCACCGAGTCGGGGATCGCGCCACAATTAATGGCAATGAAGGGCTTTTCTTTACGCGGTGAATTGTAATGAATCGCCTGGGCGATCAATTCCTTGCCGGTACCTGATTCGCCGGTGATCAGGGCGGACGTATCGCGAACTGCGACTTTTTTTACCTTTTCCAACAGCTGCTGAAGAATCGTCGAGGTTCCGATAATCTTGTCAAAATTAAATTTACCGGCAAGTTCTTGACGCAACTGCTCATTCTCGCTGAGCAGCTGATTATGCTTGAGCGCATTGCGTACCCGGTACAACAGCTCGTCCGGCTCAAAGGGCTTGGTCAGCATATCGTAAGCTCCTTTGCGCAACGCCTGAATCGACATATCGACGGTAGCAAACGCGGTGATCATGATCACCGGGATGTCAGCCTCCTTGGCCTTGATTCGCTGCAACACTTCGAGGCCGTCGATCCCCGGCATCTTGATATCACTGATGACCAGATCCCACACCCCGGGCCGAAACATCTCGACCGCCTCAAGTGGATCGGTGAAGGTGCGCACGGCATGGCCATCGTCCATCAACACCGCTGCCATCATCCGGCACAGCCCCTCTTCATTATCAATAACCATGATCTGTTTTGCCGTCATCCCTCATTCCCCTGACATATCATATCAATATTCCTCACGTACCAACGGCAGACGGATAATCACGCGGGTGCCTTTACCGACCTCCGAGTCGATGGCGACCTGACCCTGGTGCATATCAATGATCTGTTTGGTAATCGCCAGGCCCAAACCGGTACCACGCACCTTGGTGGTAAAAAAGGGCTCAAAAATCTTGTCCAGATTTCCTTCGCTGATCCCTTCACCCTGGTCGGCAAACTCGATCCGGATATACCGGTCATCTTCAATACTGGTGGTCACGCTGATCTGTTTCCCCGATTGCGAAGCCGCTCCGGCATTGAGCAGCAGGTTGATGGCAACCTGGCGCAACTGGTCACCATCGGCCGCAATCATCGGCAGATCGTCGGTAAAGTTCTGAACAATCTGAACATGATTCATATCAATGTGGTTACCGGCAAAATCGATAATCTGGCGCAGCAAACGATTGATATCCGTCGGCTCCAGTGCCGGCTTGGGGGTGCGGGAGTAGCTGAGCAGATCCTGAACAATTTTTTTGCAGCGTTTGCTCTCCCTCTTGATCTCATGAATAAAGCTGTAATTGGGGTCATCTTCCGGAATCTTTTTTTCCAGGTAGCCGGCATAGCCAAGGATCACCCCCAGAGGATTATTGATTTCATGGGCCACCCCGGATGAAAGCACTCCGAGGGAGGCCATTTTCCCCTGCTGCGCCAGCGCCGCTTCCATCTCCTTGTTCTTGCGCAACATCCGCGTCATGCGGTTAAAGGCGATGGCCAGTTCCCCCAACTCATCCTGGCTTTCCACCGGCATCTGTTCATCGAGCCGTCCCTGACGTACCTTGCGGATGACACTGATCATGCGCTGGATCGGATCAGTCAGAACCTTAGCCGCCAGAGCAAGCAGGGCGGTCGCCACCAGGCCGATAATCAGCGGCAACAACAACACGTGCAGGGCAATGCGCCACTTGAGATCATTAGCCGTCTG
Organism: Pelovirga sp.; assembly: GCA_046482365.1. GTDB lineage: Bacteria > Desulfobacterota > Desulfuromonadia > Desulfuromonadales > Geopsychrobacteraceae > Pelovirga. Next base: position 10,435 of record JAWOFG010000092.1, read on the forward strand.
GTAGAATTCATCCTCATAACTACCAACGGCGACAATCCAGTCCCAGGGCTCAAAGTAACGGTAACGAACGATTTTCATCCGGTTTTTTTTATCCTGAGCGCCACGCCAGGGGTATCGAATCCAGCCTTCGCGTTGCCGGGTCATTTCGGCAATAAAGGCCCGCCCGTCGAGATCGGTAGCATGCAGCAGATTCTCACCTTCAGCGTCAGGATGAATCGTCAGGGTACCATCTCCGGTCATCGTGTAGATATATCCGCTCTGACCGACTTTTTTACTTTTGATTTGTTCGCCCAACAGGGTCATGGCGTTCTGCTCAAAGGTCGGATCATCATAGGTTTCATCCAGATAACCCCCGGCGGCAACGATCCAGTCCCAGGTGTGGCAATAGCGAAAGGCAACAATCTTGCGGCGTGGATGGCGATCGCCGAGCAACTCATTGTACCAGGGATAGATGGTGAAAAGGACTTCCCCCGGTTCGCTCGCCAGGGCCCGCTGTTTCATTTCTTGAATAAACAACCAGCCATTTTCATCCTGCGCAGCGCTGATATCTTCCCCTTCGCGCGCCGGGTGTACGGTCAAAATTCCGCTGCCGGTCATGGCAAACAGATAACCGCTGGTGCCAATACTGACTTCCTTGAAGCTATTACCGACCGCCTCTTGTGCTGACTCAAGATCGATCTGACCAATCCGCTGTCGACGTTGCTGTTCATTGATGACGCCGAAAGCCAGTTCAACCAGGCTTTCCATCTCCTGCTCAACAATTTTCTTCTTGTCATCACGATATACTTCAAACTGGCGGTGATGATTTTCCAACAGGTCGAGGGTAAAGCTGGCCATGTGATCGAGGTCGGCACGACTGACTTCCGTCAGTCCCTCATAGGCCTGGCGGGTCGCGACATAGCCAATAATCGCACCGAGGAGAAAAATCGGTACAATAATCAAGGGCAGGATTATTACCAGCATTTTCCAGCGAATTTTCATTCTGTTGAGAAAACGGGAAAATATGCGGACCATGGCGCCTCATTGTCAGTCAGGATTTCCGAACAAAATCTGTGACTTTATAACATGAGTTGGCCAACGGAGAAAGGATCAGGTAGCTGAAATACCCGATTTAATGGGTCAAGAGAAGATTAATAGCAACATTCTGTTGGTGGCATCGGTTCGGGTCAGATCAGCCCCTGCATCTGGGCATTATCGCGCGCCGCCTGACGCAGGCCATCACTGATACTCGGATAAACATGAACAGTGGTACTCAAATCGACCACCGACAGGCCAAAACGGATCGCCAGAGTCGCCTCGTGGATGATATCCGCGGCCCGCGGGCAGAGCATCTGCACGCCGAGAATTTTACCAGTTCCTTGTTCGGCAGTCAGCAGAATACCGCCAAGCATTTCTCCCATGATATGTGCTTTGGGCACCCGCTCAAGATCGACATAGGTGGTCAGAACGCTATAGCCTTGAGCTTCAGCCTGGATTTTCGTCAGACCAACGGTAGCAAATTCGGGATCAACAAAGACCGCCATCGGTGAAAAACGATGGTCGATGGAATGGTTGCCACTTGGATCAAGCATGTTCTTAACGGCAATCTGGGCTTCTCGGGCACCGGCCGGAGCAATCAGCGGCGCACCGGTCACATCGCCGGCAGCCCAGATACCAGGGACGCTGGTACGTAACTGGCTATCGACCTTGATAAAGCCGGCCTGATCGGCTTCCACGCCAACCACTTCCAGCCCAAGATTTTTAGTCACCGGCGAGGTACCGATGGCAAGCATCAGCCGTTCAGCACTGAAGCCCACTTCAGCCCCGTTAATTAAAGCAAACACGCAGGTATTGTCGCCATGTTTTTCCACCCGTTGAGCCTCGACGTTGCAGAGGATCTCCACCCCCTCCCGCTCGAGCATCATGCGAAACAGTTCTGTCAGGCGCAGGTCAAACTCCACCAGTAGACGCGGCCCACGTTCGAGAATGGTGACCCGGGTACCAAAGCGGGCAAACATCTGTCCCATCTCCAACGCGATGACACCGCCGCCGAGAATAACGATCGATTCGGGGAAACAGGGGAGGTGTAGAGCGCTGTAACTGGTGAGAAAGTTGACGGTATCAAGGCCGGGAATCGGCACAACGCGCGGCTCACCGCCGGTGGCGATCAATATGTGCGGCGCCGTATAGGTCTTGCCTCCAGCTTCGATTTCACTGCGGGAAATAAAGTGCCCGCGCGCTCTGATCACGGTTATATTTGCGGTCTGATCGACTTCACGCTGATAATGGGTCTGGCGAACTGTTTCCACAGCCTTCTGCTTTAACGGCATCAAGGTGCCACAATTGGGATAGCCGGCCTGAAGGTTCAACCCCCAGCCCTCCCCTTTGCGCGCGCCATGGTACATCTCAGCTTTGTGAATCAGGGTTTTACTTGGAATACACCCCCAGTTGACACAGGTGCCGCCCAGCTGGGACTGTTCAATCATCAACACCTTTTTGCCTGCCGCCGCAGCAATACGAGCGCCGGCAAATGCTGTCGTACCAGCGCCAAGAACAATCAGATCAAAAGAAGTGGGCATCATTCTCTTTCCATTAACAAGGCAAGGGGGCCAATGACGTTGGCCAGTGTTAGTTGTCCGTGGCCTGATACTGATGTCGGAGTCGGCAGATTTCCAGTTTGGCCTGATAAAGATCACGGAAAACCAAGCTGGAACGTTCGATCATCTGTTGATTATAGCAGTCAAACAGCTGACCTAAACCCTTTTTTATTTCATCGAACTGCTGCTGGGTCAGATCTGATGGAAGTTTCAGCGAGATTTCAGGAACATCCTCAATAAAATACGTTTCAATAATTTTTTCAAGTTCTGTCTTTAAACAATTGATCACTTCCGGGCTCTGATCAGGAGAATGCTTCGCCAGGGCCTCATCAATAATCTGTTCTATCTGCGCTTGCGATTTTTTTATCGGAATCACTTTAGCTGCCATCAGTCAGATCCTTTTCAATGCGCTCGGTAATCCGGTGAGGTTATAACAGCTACAGCATAACGGATAATGGCAATCAGATGCAAAACGGCCACCCCAAAATAGTTTGAAGTGGCCGCCTTACATTAAGAATCATTGATCAGACCGGGTCAGAAACGCATCAGCAACCCGCCAAACGGCCCGGAAAACTCTGTTTCCACGAATAGATCACTGTCATCAATCTTCAGATCAAAATAGCGATAACCGGCGTAGAGTCCAAGCGTTGGTAGCGGCGAAAATTCCACCTGAGCCTCGGCATCGAGAAATTGGTTATCGTTGTACTCCATGTAGCCAACCCGCCCGACCAAACCGATAAAGTCGGCCAGGGCAACGCGCCCACGCACGCCAAGAGTGGGAATTGGCACCAGGGCTGTCTCTGTTTCTTCAAAAACCAAACTTCCCGTTGTACCTAAGTTCCTCAACATCACTTCAGCATCGGCAATCTTTACCGCCAGCTCCAGACCAAGCTGCAGACGGCTCGGCAGATCATCCAGATTGAGCAGAAAGTAAGTGTAACCGATATCGTAAAGGGCAATATCCAGTTCACTTTTTACCTGATCATTAACGGAAAAAGCTTGACCGTTGAATGTTCCATCGACCTTGAGGGTGCCGGTACCGGAAAAACTGATCGGCAGGTAGTTAAATGCGAGACGGGAATTTCCCATCTGCAGGGCAACCTCGCCGGTGAGTCCGCCACTGTCATCCAGATCAAGGTCGCGGCGGACGTCGACCTTTTGTCCAACACCGTTGACGGTTCCGGCAATGGAGCCTTCAGGGCTCAGAAGCTGATAACCGGCTTTGATTGACAACAGCTCATCAGCAAAAGAGGTTGAGCTCAGGGTTAACAAAAACAACAGGACGGTAGTCAACAGGGATGTCACTTTACATTTGGGTGGCATGGCTATTCTCCTTGCCGGTTTGGGTTTCAAAAAAAGTTAACACAAACCAACGACCAGGGTCATTACTTTTAATATTAATTCCGGGAAGGTTAATTTTTGTTGGAACCCTTGCATTTATATGCGCCACCGCCGGATAATACAAGTAAAAAGGTCAACTATAATCCAAGGACTTGAAAAATGAAAACTTTCAAAGCTTCTGTTACCAGACGACAACTCATGACGTTGCTGGCATCGCAACTGGGTATGTTGTGGCTGGCGACACAGGGATTTTCGACACAATCAGAGAAGGATAGAGCCATGAGCAACGACGAATCAACCGTCCGGGTTTTTTCTGTTGAGAAAGATGCTTACATTGAAGTGGAAAAAGTTGTCCGCAGTGAAGCTGAGTGGCGCCGGATCTTGACACCACAACAATATGACATCCTGCGTGCAGAAGGAACGGAACGGGCCTTTACCGGCGCCCTGCTCAACAACAAAGAACGTGGCGTCTACCGCTGTGCAGGATGCGGCAATGATCTCTATCATTCCGATCACAAGTTCGATTCCGGTAGTGGCTGGCCCAGCTATTATCAGGCAGTCGCTCCGGAAAATGTCGCTACCCGCCTTGATCGGCGGCTGTTCATGACCCGCAACGAAGTGGTCTGCAGCCGCTGCGAATCGCACTTGGGGCATGTGTTTGATGACGGGCCACCACCAACGGGTAAGCGTCACTGTATCAATTCGGCGGCCCTGACCTTTCAGCCTTTGTAGCGGCGGATCCACCAGTGTGAGGCGATTCGTTAGCCGTCCCTGCAGCACCAAAGGGTGTTCAATATGAGAATTATTTTGATGCTCCTGCTCCTGACGTTTGCCACCGTTGCCCTGGCGGATGAAGCGGTTAAGCCACAACGCGCTATTTTTGCCGGCGGCTGCTTCTGGTGCATGGAATCGCCTTTTGAAAAGCTCGACGGAGTGGGTGAAGTGATCTCAGGTTTCACCGGCGGTCACGTGTCAGATCCGACCTACGAGCAGGTCACCGCCGGCAACACCGGCCATGTTGAAGCGGTCGAAATTCACTATGACCCGCAACTGATCAGCTATGAGCAACTGCTCCATGTTTTCTGGCGCCAGATTAATCCGACCGACGCTGGTGGCCAGTTTGTCGACCGGGGGCCACACTACCGCAGCGTGATTTTTTATCTGGAGGAACAACAGCGGCTGTTGGCGGAACAATCACGCAATGACCTTGCCGCCGCAGGGATTTTCAACCAGCCGATCGTCACCGAGATCCTGCCTGCCGGCCCCTTCTACCCTGCCGAGGAGTATCACCAGGATTACTACAAGAAGAATCCCCTGCGTTACTGGTACTACCGTAGCGGCTCAGGCCGTGATGGCTTTCTCGATCGGGTCTGGGGGAAGGAACGGCCTTAACCAGCTCGATCGAAGAACATCTTGGCTTACGTAGTGCAATTTGCACATGATCACCGTATCGGAAATAACCGCCAGCGTCACATTTCTCTTATCCCCAGATCCCGTCGCTTGCGCATCTCTTCAAAAATCGACCCGGCAATAACATCAGGGAAACCGGCGGGTATTTCCTCGCAAACTGTATCTATGGCGATATCGACGCGCTTCATCATGTCACTGAACAGATCTTGCGCCACACTTGCTGGCAGACCAATCTGCTTTGCAGTGCTGATCAAATGACGAGGCTGCAGGTTGTGCCAGTGGTAGTGGCGATTTTTTCCGTGCAGCGCCATGGCCATTGTGATTTTCTGACGTTACAGCTGCCTGCTTCTGAGCAGTGGGTAAGCCGAGAGGATGTCGTACAACGGGGTAAGCCTAAAGCGTCCTTCAGCCTCTATAAGAAGGCAATGGGGTCAGAGTCATTTGCGTTGATCAAAGAAGGCAATGGGGTCAAGTCTGCCGTTGGCTTTTATTTCAATATCTGATATCAATCATCCATTATGAGCAGACCACT
>JAWOFG010000214.1:0-3731 GCA_046482365.1 Pelovirga sp.
GTTATTGGGGATATGGCGGGTTTTGCGGCGGCAACCTTTTTGCGCGGTATTCCCTTTGTCCAGGTGCCGACGACCCTGTTGTCACAGGTTGACAGTTCGGTGGGTGGTAAAACAGCAGTCAACCACCCCCGGGGCAAGAACCTGATCGGTGCTTTTTATCAGCCGCAACTGGTGGTTATTGATGTGGTTACCCTGCAAACCCTGGATCCGCGCGAGGTGTCGGCGGGGCTGGCTGAAGTGATCAAATATGGCGTGATTCGTGACGCGACATTTTTTGCCTGGCTTGAGAATCATCAGGAGTTGTTGCGTCAGGGTGACCCTGCTGCGCTTGTTTATGCGATTAAGAAGTCTTGTCAAATAAAGGCTGATATTGTAGAAATTGATGAACGCGAAAGCTCGATTCGGGCTCATTTGAACTTCGGTCACACCTTTGGTCATGCCATTGAAAATCTTGCCGGTTACGGTCAGTGGAAACATGGCGAGGCGGTCGCTGTCGGAATGGTGGTCGCCGCTAAAATTGCTTGTAATAAAGGGCTGTGCAGTACCGATGATGTAGTGCGCTTGGAGCAATTGTTGTGCGCAGTCAACTTGCCGGTGGATCCTCCTGACTATCCGCTTGCTGCCTATGTCGATGCGATGCAGCGTGATAAAAAAGTCAAGCAGGGGGCATTGACCATGGTGCTTAATCGAGGGATCGGCACCGTTGTCCTTGAGCCTGTTACAGATCTTGCCGGATTGTTCTCAACCATTCTCGACCTTAAAGGATGACCATGACTGAACATCATCAGCAAAGTGCACTTTTAGGGAAAATTGCAGCCTATACCGAGCTATTGGTCAATGATCCACGCTCCACCATTTTTGTTTCGCTGGCTGAAACCTATCGCAAGATGGGGCTGTTTAATGACGCCCGGGAGATTGTGGTAAAGGGGCTGGAACTGCATCCTGATTTTGGGCCAGGCTACGTCGTACTGGCACGGATCGAGTGTCAGTTGGAAGATATCGATGCTTCCTGTGCGGCCTTTGAACAAGCATTAGCCCTTGACCCCGACAGCCTTGCGGCCCTGGTTGGTTATGCTCGAGTCAAGCTGTTACTTCATCAGGACAATGCCGCCCGTGAACTGTTACTGCATGCCCGCAGTTTGAGCCCTGCCGATCCTGTCATCAATAAAATGTTGCTTGGTCTGTCTCCATCACAACCGGAAGCCGAAGAAGAGATCGCTTCAGTTGCTCCAGTTGTAGACAGTGAGCCTGCCAAGGCAAATAATCTGACCGCTCTGGCTTCTACCACGCTGGCTGACCTTTATCTGGTGCAGGGGTTGACCGATAAGGCTCTGGGGTTGTATCGCCAGTTGTTATTCCGCAATCCGGATAATCTTGAACTTAGACGAAAAATTCGCGAAATCGAAGGGCGAACTGAAGAACCGTTGCAGCCGCTGACTGAAGAGGATGATTTAACACCACCTTCAGCTGCAGATGAGCAGATGGAGGTGGAAGAGGAGTCGGTGTCAGAGTCCTCTGCCGATGAATCAACATCAGAGACCACCACCGTTGTTAGTGAACCTGAGACGATGGCAGAGGAGATTCCGGACGCCTCAGATACAATCTTTACCCCTGCCGAGCAGAAAATGGCTGAGGTTCCAGCTGATGAAGAAGCAGAAGAAACTATCCTTGATGGTGCTGCTTCCCTGGAAGAGGCCACTGGTGCTGATGATTCAACCGTAATCATTGAAAAATTAAACAACTGGCTCAATAATATCCGCCTGAGGAGGGAACATGTTTGATGTTATTCTCGAACGCATAGTTGCTCAGTGCCCAGGAAGCATCGGGTCTTTGATCATGGGATTCGATGGTATTGGTATTGAAGAATACGTGGTGGAGAATGCTGACCTTGATCTGTCCTTGGTGGGTATCGAGTATTCAAACGTGGTGAAAGAAATTCGCAATGCCAGTGATATTCTTAAGGTCGGTAATCTGCGGGAAGTTTCAATAAAAACAGAACAATATTATGTGATTATTCAGACCCTCACCGAGGAATATTTTGTGGCTCTGGTCATTGAACGAGATGGCAACTTTGGTAAAGGACGCTACTTATTGTTGCGTGAATCCTTCGAACTCAAGCAGGCATTGTCCTGATCTATGAAAATCGCTGTCATTAATGGGCCGAATCTGAATCTGTTGGGAAAACGCGAACCACAGATTTACGGTGTGCAAACCCTTGATGAGATCATGAACCGGTTATCCACCGAAGCTCAAGCGCTTAAATGTGAACTGGTTGTTAGTCAATCGAATCACGAAGGGGCGCTGATTGATCAGGTTCAGGCGGCCGAGCAGCAGGGGTGTTCCGGTATCATGATCAACCCTGGCGGCTATACCCATACCAGTATTGCCTTGCGTGATGCCTTAAGCGCTGTCAGTTTGCCGGTGGTGGAAGTTCATTTGTCCAATATCCACGCCCGCGAGTCCTTTCGGCAACATTCCTTTATCGCTGCTGTCGCTGTCGGTCAGATCTGTGGTTTCGGTGCTTTTGGTTACAGTCTGGCGCTGCGAGCTTTGTTAAATGAACTGCAGCGCAGGAGTTGCAGTGTCTGATAAGCATGCTTTTGTCCAGCAATTGTTGGTTGACGAGCAGCTTGATGCTGTTCTGGTATTCAGTCGCTGCGATCTGCGCTATCTGTGCGGGTTTTCCGGCAGTGATGGGGTTTTGTATCAATCGACTGACAACCGCATATTTTTGACCGACTCCCGCTATCAGGAACAGGCACGCCAGCAGGTTGAAGCTGATGAGATCCGCTGCTATAAAAACAAGCTTCAGGGGCTTGCTGACCTGATCGAAGAAAAGCATGTTCAGCGGATTGGGTTTGATGCCGGCAGTGTGACGGTTGCCCAATTCGAAGAATTAAAACGCTTGTGTCCGGTTGTTACATCTTTTATTCCTTTGTCGAAGCGTTGGGAAAGCCTGCGCTCCATCAAGAACCCCGCTGAGTTGACCCACCTTAAACATGCCGCTGATCTGAACCGAAAAGCTTTTGCTGCGGTTTTACCCCTTATTCGCGTTGGCGTAACAGAGCGGGAAATTGCTCTGGAGCTTGAATTTGCCTTAAAAAAGCTTGGTGGCGAAACCAACGCTTTTGATTTTATTGTGGCATCTGGTGTCCGTGGGGCATTACCACACGGTGTTGCCAGTGAAAAGGAAATTTGCGCGGGTGAACTGGTGACGATCGATTTCGGTACCAGCAGCCAGGGCTATCACTCTGATGAAACTGTGACCATTGCCGTAGGCGAGGTCGATGGAAACCTTCGACAAATTTTCGATATTGTGCTAGAAGCACATGACTGCGCTATTGCTGCCGCGAGGTCGGGAATGCGTGCGTGTGATCTTGATGCTGTAGCGCGTGATTTCATTGTCAGCAAAGGGTTTGGTGATTCTTTTGGTCATGGCCTTGGCCACGGTGTTGGACTTAACGTCCATGAATATCCGCCCTTGACGACCAGAAACGAGACCCGTTTAATCGCTGGTATGGTTGTGACCATTGAGCCGGGAATTTATCTGCCTGGTGTTGGTGGCGTGCGCATCGAAGATACGATTGTTATTACTGAAACAGGTTGCGAATGTTTAACCTCTATTCCCAAACAGTTTCGCCAGCTGCCGGGAACAGGCCCTAAATAGTTCGTATCTGTTTAGCACCGGATCGGGGATCCTATGTCAAGGGACGCTGTTCGTCATCCATGAC
>JAWOFG010000107.1:0-6906 GCA_046482365.1 Pelovirga sp.
CCACCGTTTCGGCCGGCTCGGCGCCGTCGAGCGCACCGCTTCGCATGCGCACCACCTCGAATTCGCGCGGACCGGCAAGCGCGGTCACTTCGCCGTCGATTCGTTTTGCCAGCTCGACCGAGTAGGTCCCGGGCACGACCATGAAGCCTTCCGGCTCGCCCCATCCACCGGCTGCGCCGACCGCATGGAAAAGCCTGACGGTCGTGACGGGTCATACCATAGACCAAATCAGTAGGACTTTGTGACTGATGGCTGTGATGACCAAAGGTGCGCAAGCCGGAATCGTAGGATAAATCGGTAGGAACTTCCTGGTTAATGCGGCTGGCGATGTCTCTGGCTGTGATAAAAAAGTTGCCTCCCTCTTTCATGCTCAGCGATGAGTCAAGAATGATCTGGAAATTATCGATCTTGGCGACCTTGTCTCCGCTGGTTGCCGGTGGTGTTGTCAGAGGTTCTACCGGGGGCTGTGGTACCGGAGCGCAGGCACTGACAAGTGCAATGAGTGCGCAGCCGGTAAAAAATTTAATCAGTCCATTCATAGTTCTTTCCTCCTGGTTAAAATTGCAACATTGCTTATATATATAAAAAAGCAGCGTATCTGTTCAGCACTGGATCGGGAATCCTATGTCAAGGGACGCTCTTCGTCATCCATGACCGCTTGTTGTCGCCGTCCATGGCGACAAACACCCTTGCCACAGGAATCCCGACCCTGCGCAATAACAGTGGTGAATAGTTAAAAAATAGCAGGGGTTTTGGCAGATGCAAGGGAGGGCAGAGAATAATAACAGCCGTTTAACCTGGCAAAGAGGTCAGATCGCTAGCCAATACCTACGAAGATTCAAGGCATTAGCATGGTTGTCAACCTCTGGACAGAGAGCAGATTATTTCTCATTAAGAAGAGGGTTCCGGCAGCTGTTGGCCCGGCTGTTTGACAGCATTATACTCTTTAGCGGAAATAACCGTCCTTTTTGTATTGGTTTTCTAAAACCGATCGAGGACGCTTTCCAGCTGGGTCAGGCGCTCATCAATTCGTTGAATCTGCTCCATAGTGTTGATAGCACAGATCTCGCCGGGACAGGCGTCACCCCCTTCATGGAAATGCCGTGGAGGTTGCTGGATCAACAAGTCGATGAAAAAGGTTGAAGACTCATCCAGATCAGCAAAAAGAGGGTTCTTTTTGATCGCAGTAGCACGATCCTGTTCATGACTGATCAAGCTATGGCCGAGCTGAAACAAGCGCTGCAGCCAGGTCGTGTGAAAAATCTCGGTAGCCCGGTCAAGATCGGTGCCGGCGAGATACTGCAGTGCCAGATTGAGGTTGTCGTAGGTCTGCTGCAGGGCGTCACGCACTTCTGTGCTTGATGATAGATCAATGCGATCAGCACTGAATTTGCGGTTGACCAGGTGGAGCATTTCGCAGGCCAGTTCATGGGGAACACCATCTTCCAGGACGGCTGCGAGAAAATGGTGCGGGGTGGCAGTTTTAAGCAATGCCAGCGGGTTGGGTAAGTTGTCAGCCTCGAGACGAAAATCCTGTTTATCGCCAACAACGAATGTTTGTGGATTGGTCCTAGTATAGATTACCCTGGCGTCCATGGTCGGGATAATCCCCAGATCGAGCAAACGGGCACTGCGGCGCTGATAAACCTCTTCCTCCAGAACCAGCATACTTTCGCTGCGGATAATTTCCATGATCTGCAAATAGTGATTTTGTTCACGTTCCTGCCAGATGTTGAACAGGGAACCCAGAATCTTGGCGGCGTCGTCTGACTTGTATTCAATATCGTAGATGGCTTCCAGCCGCTTGGCATTTTCAGCATCGTCATCATCATAAGCTTCAAGGCCACGGATAATGGTCAAATGCTTGCCAATCATCAGGGCGAGGATCTCCGGCTCTGTTTCGCGCGCTAATTGGCGAATCTTTTCTTCATCGCAGTTGGATAGAAACTCCAGCCAGTTTAACGCTGATTCCGGGTTCAAGGTGTCCAGATCCCAGCAGTCAAGGTCGAGAATCAGGGTGATCTGAGCCGGCGAGGCCAGGGCAATCAACTCCAGGGAATCCTCCGCCCCGAGATCGTTGACGGTCAGGTAGAGCTCCTGGGGATGCAGTCGTGGAACAACAATTTCCGGTTTACTGCTGTTAAAGATCAGTCGATATTTATCTTTGCCCTGTGCCTGATGAATCTGCACCAATTGTTCTTTGAGGGGCATTTGATGGAATGATATCGGTACCGCTACAGTCTGTTGTGACTTACTTGTAATCTGGTTTTTTTCGTTCATGAAAACAAAAACTCCGGTCAGCAGTGAAAAAAAAACGAGGTTGAGCACCGTCGGGTTGCCTTTTGTCCGTTCCGGCGTGATGCGACACTCTAAAACAGTCACCTCCATAGCGCAATCAACATGTGTTTGAGCCTTGAAAAATTTCCGGGATACGTTGTTGTCGTTAATAACTTCATTTTTTTTTCATGAATTGATAATCTACCGATTTCCCTTGAGCCTTTATTCTTTGCGGATTTTCTATTCATGGTGAAAACTCAGCCAGAGCAATCAATTCAAAACAAGCTGGTCATTTTGTTGATGATGATCAGTGTGCTGTTGTTGCTGATTGTCAGCCTGGTTGTACTGACAGCTGAAGTCTTTACCAGCAGGGCCGCTTTGATTCAGGAAGTCAGGGTCCTTGCTACGGCGATAGGAAGCAATAGTCGCCAGTCTCTGGTCCTCGGTCAATATAAGGAAACTGAAAAATTTCTCGCTGCGTTAGAAACCCAGCACCATATCCATGCTGCCTATCTGTTTAATCACCAGGGCGAGCCGGTAGCAGAATATCTGTCACATAAAAAGGCTGATTTTACCTGGAGGTTTCTCGATCAGGATTTCGATTCTTCCAATAAGGCTTACTGGACCACTGCAACCGAAGAACAGACTCATTCCAGTTTTTCACATCTGGGTTTTTTTATCCCGATCTTCTATGCAGAAAATCGTATTGGCACAGTTTATGTTCTCAGTGATCTTGATACCCTTTACGGACGTTTGAGTGGTGTCGCATTAGGCACGACCCTGTCGCTGATGCTATTGTTCGTTTTTTCCTGGTTTCTTGCCGGTCGTCTGCATAAGCCTGTTTCTGAGCCCTTGCTTAACCTTGCCGGGGTAATAGAAAATATTTCAGTTCAACAGGATTATTCAATTCGGGCGACAAAAATGAGTAATGACGAAATTGCCCTGCTGGTTGATGGACTGAATCACATGCTTGATCAGGTCGAAAATTATCAACGTCAGCAATCTCGCTATCAGGACCATCTGGAACTGACCGTCCATCAACGAACAGCAGAGTTACGCACAGCGGTGGCGGAGTTGGAAAAGGCTCGTCAGCTGGCGGATTCAGCAAATGAAGCCAAGTCACAGTTTTTGTCGCGTATGACCCATGAGCTGCGAACCCCGCTCATTGGCGTTCTGGGCATGAATGGCCTGCTGCAGCGCACCGCGTTGACAGACCATCAGCGCACCCTGGTTGCTACCGTTGATAAATCGGGTAATGACCTGCTGGCCCTGATCAGTGATGTTCTTGATATAGCCAGGATTGAAGCGGGGGTGATGGAGCTTGAACATGACGAAATCGTTCCGGCACACATCATTGAGGAAGTTGTCGAATTGCTGAAACCTCAAGCACAGGCCAAGAAGATCGAACTTGTCGTAGATATCGCTGCGACAGCCTTGCGCCGGGTTCGTGGAGATCAGGCGCGAATCCGGCAGATCATGATGAATCTGATTGGTAATGCGATCAAATTTACGCCCAGGGGAGCCATTCATGTCGGCTTGCAACTGGTGTCGCAAAGGCAGGAGCAGGGGCAATTTGTCTTCACGGTGAAGGATACCGGGATTGGTATGGATGAGGCGACCAGTCAGCGGGTGTTTGATCTGTTTTATCAACATAAAAGCCTGCCATCCCAGGTCAACATGGGCAGTGGCCTCGGGTTGCCGATTGTTAAACAGCTGGTTGATCTGATGGGGGGGAGCATCAATGTCGTAAGTCGTCCTGCAGAAGGTAGCTGTTTTACCGTGGAACTCAATTTGCTTTTGCTTGAGCAGATCCCTTCTGCGACACAGGCTGATAATCCCGATGTCGTTAGCCGTCCCAGCGTTCCCCGAGTGTTATATGTCGGCAGTCATGCCGCCGAGCGGCAGTTGCTGCGGCTGACGTTGGCAGCCTGGCAGATTATCCCTGAGTTTGCTGATCATCTCGAAGATGCTGTGGCCATGTGTCATCGCGCTCATGTTGTTCTGATCATCCTTGATGCGGCCGAGCTCACAAGCCGGAACCTTAAGGAACTGCAGATATTAAAAAAAGAGTTGCCCCCCTGCTGTTTGCTCGGTGAACATGAATCTGCGGATCTGATAACCGAACCTCTGCGGGGATATCTTAAAAAACCTCTCAACCAATCCGCATTGCGCCGGATTCTCGATCCCTTGCTGGTGAAATCCAACACTGCTTCATCTGTTGCCGTCAGGGAGGCAATCTGATGAAGCGTTCCTTACCAATGATTGCTTTATTCTCCGCTATTACGCTAGGGGTCATTCTCCTGATCTGGCTCGGGGGGATATTCCGAAGTCACCTTGGCTCCAGCGAAAGCCTGGTGGTCGACCCACCGCCTGTTCAGCGATTGGCCGTCGGCAACACCACGACCTTGCAGCTTACCGGCAAAGGCTTTGATCGTGATACGCAAGTCAGCCTGAACATGGATGTCAGTAATCATGACACAGTAGTTAATCGCTATCCGTTGGATAGTTTTTTCAATACCAGTCTGATTATTGGTGAGACCCTGCTGCTTGGTAGTAACGACGGTCTGAATCTTGTCAGTATTGCTGACCCGGATTCGCCTCGCCTGCTAACAACCTATTTGCCCGGACGTTCGGTTGTTGATCTGCACTATAGCGACGGTAAGTTGTTTGTGTCCTGTGGGCGGCTGGGACTGGTTATTATGACCCTGAAACAGGAGCGGCTTATCATCGAGTCTGAAGTCTGGACCGGTGATACCACGACCACAAGTGTTTTTCATGCGGGCCATTTGTATGTGAATACTTACCCCGGCGGTCTCAAGGTTTATGGTTTGAACGACTTAACGGCGCCACGGCAAATTGGCCAATTCGATGTTGGCGGCGTTATCAGAGGGATGGCATTTTATGGTGAGCGGCTTTTCCTTTATGATCGCAATGGTGTCCTTTCCCTTTACGATTGCAGCAATCCGGCAACATTGAAACTGATAGATCAGATACACTTCGAATCAGGTGTGCGCGCTGTTCTGACAAAAAATGAGAGACTCTATGTTGCTCTTACTGACAGCTTTCGAGTCTATGAGTTGGGCCGGTCTGATCAGCTCAATCAGCTGGATCAACTGAAATTATATCGGGACTGGGATGGCTTTCGCTCGATTATGAATCTGATCGAAGGACAGCAGCACCTCTACCTGATTGACCGGAGTGTCGGCTTGCGTATCTTTGATCTTCGTGATCAAACACTGTCCGAGCACAAAGCCTTTGCTGAAGGGCTGCAAACCCTGGCAGAAAACGGTGAGTATTTATATGTGACAGGTTCGCTGGAAGGTCTATTGACGATTGATCGCCGGCATTTACGTTCGCGCCAGCTGGTAACCTGGATCAGTTCCTTGCCTGAGGTAAGTGATGGAATCATCCTTGATAACCTGTTTTATCTCAGTTTCAAACACGCAGGGGTTGGCGGCGTTGCCTTTGTAGATAAAGAGCAAAGTCGCGCCGTACATTTTGATAATGCTCCAAGGCCGAGTTTCTCTCTGGCTCGACATCAAGATCTTCTTTTTGTCAATCAGCAGAAAGCCGGGGTCAAGGTCTTTGATATCAGTATGCGCACCAGTCCTCAATTAATCGCGGACTGGCCGGACTATGCAGCAAATCGCTTACTGGTTATCAATGATTATCTGATCAGCTACTCATTGCGTACAGGTCTGCGGGTGACCGCCATTGCCGATATCAGCGCAGCCTCTGTGGTCGACGAGATGGATGCTCCGCAGATCCTTGGCATGGTCGCAATAGATGATCATCTGATCTGTGTGAGCTATGACCAGGGGCTATTGATCTATCGCGTTCATGATAATGGCAAGCTGGAACAGGTCAGCCAGCTGCGTCCCCCTTTTCCGGCGCAACAATTTGATCAGCAGGTCGATATTGATGCCCACGAAGGCCTGGCCTATATCGCTAATGGCCGTTCCGGATTGTTGATTGTTGATGTTAAAGATCCGACCCGCCCGCAACTGGTCAGCACAATTGCCTTGCCGGGCTATAGCAAGGGAGTGCGTTTTCATGAGAGCCTGGTCTTTCTTGTCACTTTGGTCGATGGAATTCATGTGGTCGATGTGACGGTGCCCGCCCAGCCGCTGATGATTGGCACCTTGCCCTTAAGTCGAGTGTCAAAATTTTTGCTTGTCGACGCTGGATTACTGTATTTTTCTCAGGATGGAGGTGGCATATCGGCCATCCCCCTTCCTCATTTTGCCGACCGGATGACATTGCAATCGCACAATCAGCTGAGCCTGGTCTTGTCGGCACCGAGGTATCCGGGGCGTTACAATCTGTTGGTCAGTAATCGCCAGGGTATAGTCAATCATAGTGCGATTTTTGAGATTTATGAAAAAACGGTTATTGAGTAAATAGCTCCTGTATGTCGGGATTATAACAGGTCAGGTTGTCAGGTTTTCATGCGTATACTTGGGTTTGTCCTATCCGCGGCTGTGCTGCATGTGGTTGTTCTGGCTTTAAGCCCGGATAGCAATAATCAGCAAGTCGACGAACTACTGGTCGGGGTTGAGCTGGTCCAGCGACAAATGGATTATTTTGCCACCGCTGAAAGGTCCACCGAAGGGCAGGAGTCAATATCCA
>JAWOFG010000215.1:0-9631 GCA_046482365.1 Pelovirga sp.
CCAAGCCTGGCCGATCGTGCAGTCATTCTTGATGGAAGCACAAGAACAAGCGGTTGCTCGCTACGCTGAGCTAGCCGGTACCGGACAGACTACGAACGATGTTAAGGAGGCGGTATTAGCCGCACATCACGGACGGGTCGATGTATTGTTTGTTGCTCTTGGCGTTCAAGTATGGGGCACTTGTGACCCAAACAGTAACTCAGTCTGCGTGCATCAGTCTCCCGAATCCGGTGATGAAGACTTGCTTGACCAGACAGCTATCCAGACCATTCTGAATGGAGGAACGGTCTATGCTGTTCAACCGGAGCAAATACCCGATCATCACCCACTTGCAGCAGTGTTTCGCTATTAGGATGAGTCGAAAAATGGTGTGAGTTTGGCTTGCTTGCACACATCAAATTCTCCCAGTCCATATTTGAGTTGTCGATTAGACTTTTTTCGATTCTGTCCACAAGGTCTAGTAACCGCTGACTGGCCTGATATAACAGATCCGGCAACAGGGCCCTTCCCCTGACGGCAAGAGGATATAACAATGGTAAAAGATGGTCCTGTCAGATTAATCGCCATCGGTGACATTCACGGCGAGCTTGATCAGCTAAACCGTTTGCTGTATACCGTTGCACCAACGGATAACGACCGCTTGGTCTTTCTTGGTGATTACATTGACCGGGGCAAGAACAGCAAAGGGGTGATTGACCGGCTGATCCGTTTTCGAGAGGACTTCCCGGATTCTGTTTTTATTCGGGGCAATCACGATCAGATGCTGCTTGATGCCCTCGTTGAAGATGGCGTTATCACCGGTCACCGATTGCGCGATCAGTCGAGTGCCTATCGAGCCGGCGCCTCGGAATCTGACATCGAGATTTTTCTGTTCAACGGCGGCAAGGAAACTCTGATCAGCTACCAAACCGCCCACCTTATCGATGTCCCCAGGGAGCATATCGCCTTTTTGCAGTCGACTTGTCTGTGGTGGCGATTCGAGCATTTTGTTTTTGTCCACGCCGGTATTGAACAGGGCATCCCTCTGGAGATGCAAGATCCTTTCGTATTGATGTGGGAACGCATGTCACCACCGGGACAAGATGGTGAAATCCATGTCGTCGGCCATCATCCGACAACCGATGGTGAACCCTACTTTGAGCCGGGGCGCTATTATCTTGATACGGGTGCTGTTTATGACAGAGCCCTGACGGCCTGCGATGTGCTTAGTCAACAGGTATGGCAGGTAGCCTGACTTTTAACCTCTTTTACAGCGAGCCGGCATGATCATTCAAGCAGCAACATCAGCCACGCAACTCGACATGATGCGCGATCTTTTTCGCGAATACGAACAATTCCTCCAGGTGGATTTGTGCTTTCAGGATTTCAATCAGGAACTGGCCAATCTGCCCGGCAAGTATGCTCCGCCGGACGGCGCACTGATGTTGGCATTGAACAGCGAGCAGCCCATCGGTTGCGTTGCATTACGCAAACTCGAAGAGGGTATCTGTGAGATGAAACGCCTTTACGTCAAACCGGAGGGGCGTGGTACCGGGTTAGGAAAAAAACTCGCCGAACAAATCATCACTATTGCCCGACAACGCGGTTATTCTACAATGCGCCTTGATACCCTGGATACCCTCACCGAAGCCATAGGGCTGTATCAACGCCTCGGCTTTCGTCAGGTTCCACCGTACTATGACAATCCCCTTGCGGGAGCGTTATACTGGGAACTTGATTTGCGGGGGCGTTCTTGCTGATCGACACAGTTGTATCAAACAGCATGCAAAAATGACCCGCCCAGGGGATTAATCGGCGTCCAAAATTGACCCACCACAGCACATCAGGTCTTCCTTGCGCATCTGATAGAGACAACCCGGGATTTTTTTTGGTTTCAGCATAGCTCTGCCAAGGACAGCGAAATTCTCCACCGCAACACGAGAATCGAGCGACAAAAAAAAGCACTTAACCGATAACGGCTAAGTGCTTCTTTTTTATGGAGGGGCTGACGGGACTTGAACCGGTGTGACAGGCTGTTTTTTTAAAAAACCATAATCTGTAATAAAGTGTGATTATGTGCTTAAGAGTTAGATACTTAATGATTTTACGACGGCATGAAAATAAAATTTTTCAACATTTAATGTTGTGATTTATAGGATGAAAGTTAGAGGATAAAGACAATCATTATGGCCATGACTTACTATTGAACAGCACGACACAAATTCAAAATCTCAAAAATGTAACTTCACAAAACTTTAAATGACGGACTTAACCGATCTGATAAATGGCTTATGGTTGAATTGTCAAAAAGCCGGAATTGTGTCTTAGAAAAACCAGAGATATCCCTCTCCGACCAATCAAAGTCGGGCGCAAGGCACGGCTGGAAAAATGGGGCGAAAGATGACAAAAAACATCGTTAAATTCATAAAGAACAGTACTTCGCTGGATCTGGCCGGACGAGTGATCAGAGGGATCCGCAAGGATCACTGCGTCGGACACGCGGCCGAAATCGCATTTTTCTTTCTCTTTGCGCTCTTCCCCTGTCTTCTCACTCTGACCAGCCTCCTGGCCTATCTGCCGGTGCCGGATCTGGTCCAGGTTTTGCTGAACCTTTTGGACAATTTCCTGCCGGACGCCGCGCTCTCCATGGTGGATAAAAACCTCCAAACCCTGGTTCAGGAGCAGAAGGGAGGAATTTTCACCTTCGGCCTCCTTCTGGCGCTCTGGTCCGCATCACAAGCAATGACCGGGTTCCAGACCGCCCTGAATGCCGTCTATAATACGGAGGATGAACGCCCCTATTGGCAGTTGCGAATTCTTTCGGTGATGCTGGTCATCTGCTTCATGGCTTTCATTATCACTTCCCTCCTACTGCTCTTCTTCGGCCGGCAAATAGGTGTCTGGATAGCCTCTCTGACCGGCTTCGGCCATACCTTCACGATGGGTTGGAATTTTCTACGCTGGCCGGTGATTTTCGCTCTGATGATCGCGGCGCTGTCCGCACTCTATCGCTATGCAACGGCGCTTAAGCTGTCATGGAGGGAGACCCTCCCCGGTGCCGTCTCGGGCATGGGGGCGTGGTTCGTCATGACTCTGGCCTTTTCATTTTATGCCAACAATTTCCGGTCCTATGACCAGATCTACGGAAGTGTCGGAGCGGTCATCTCCCTGCTTTTCTGGATGTACGCCAGTGCCTTCGTGATTCTCCTTGGCGGAGAGATCAACGCCTGCTTGCGGGAACGGCAAGGTCAAGGAGGGATGGTAGGCAAAAAAGAAGTACGGGGGGCGGATCGAAAGAGGCCTTAGCGCTTATGGAGGGAATGGTGCCCAGATCTGCCCATTGATCGGTTGCGCGGCAAACCTCATCCTTCAGGGCGGGGTTTGCCGCGCAACCGATCTACTTTAACTTTTTCACTTCACTCAGGCTGCACTGCAAACCGGGCAGCCTCTCGTACCGTTCGGAGATCGTCGGGAGCTTTCAGTGATATCTCGGCGCGAATCAGAGCGAGACGAGCATGACGTAGCGCGTTGTCACGTAGCGGATGGTTATCGATCGCGGCCAGCGATTCGAGGGCCTTGAGTAGCCGCACGACAACTTCGACCATGCTTGCTCCATCTCGGGCGATTGCGGTAAAAGCGTCATCGAACATATCTGACACAGAGAGTTTCGGCACCGCAACGCGGTCGAACTGCACCCTGGAAGCGTTGTCTGCCTTGCCACACTCGTTCCACAGGAGGAATAGGCGGACAAAGGTGCCGGTGATGACAATGGCGGTCCCGGGATCATTGACCGCAGGCGAAAGTGCCCGGCTGGCAACCTCCGAAAGGACCACCAGTCCAAAGCGCGGATCCTGATCAAAAACCCGCGAGCCACCAATCTCGAACGTCGCAGCAATCGCTTCTGCATCCTTGTCGGACACACTGCCAGACGCTTCGTGGCTGACCCAGGCGACCGGGCGACTTGGTGTGCAAAAGGTGCCGGGCAACGCCGCTACAACAATGTTCAGTTGCGACTTAACCGCGCAAGCTTGCAATTTTTTGGGGTCAACTCGCTGGACGTAACCGATGTTCTTGCCGAAGACCGCCCGGCTCCCGTCCGGCGGGTTGAAGGCTGCGACGCCCTCAAGGCGTGGCGCCGACTGGCGCATCTGTATCGCCTTCGCGGCGGTTGCTTCCACCTTGTTGATCGAATGTTCCACCCGGCCGAGCCGGGCGATGTTATCGACCCAGCGGATGAAGGTGATAATGATGGCAACAAGCACAAGCATGGTCAAAGAGAAGAGGACAAACCGCTTGCCTGGTCCACCATAAGGCCCATTCATCAGTGCAACGAGCGCGACCACGCTGTAGATAAAAGCGCCGATGAAGGCCGAGAGCGCATTCTGCGAAAGGTCGTCGGCGATGATCAGCGGAAAAGAGCGCGGTGTCGCCGAACGACTTGCCGATGCATAGGCAGCAACCATCGAGGCTACGGCGAAGGTGGCCATCACCAACATGCTCGATGCCATGATCTTGAGCAGCGTTTCCGTTGATTCCTTGGTGACATCCGGCAAAGAACGGCCGAGTGCGGTCGTGTCCATGAAATTGGCAAGGAACACCGCGGCAATGGACAGTGCACAGACGATAAGCGGTTTGATCCATAATCGCTCACTCAGATGCTTCTTGATGACGAAACTCAGGTAGTTCCACATCGTTGGCTCTCCCGTAATTAGCTGCTGGGTTGCAAAAAGCAGACATCATCGACTCCGACGCGCTTTTAATTAGTATCCGCAGGTGATGATGAGGTTAAGAGGTTCTCCCCCGGGGTCCAGGATTTGCGCGCCTGTTCTTTGATCTCCCCGGCTTCGCTTTGCAGGCCGGCTTCGGCCCTGGTTGCAATTGTTTCAGGCTCGGCGGCCGGTTTCATCAGAGCTGGGGCGGCTGGCGTCGCGCCTTCATCCCGTTCTAATATGCGTACCGGCACCCCCTGCGGGAAGATGAGCTCGCGTGCCTCGTCCGGCATTGAGATTTCCGCATCCTGGAAAGCCCGTTTGGTGAGCCGAACGACGGACGATTTCACTTTCAACCAGCTATGTTGATTGCCGTCGAGCCAGAAATAAACATGCAGATTGACTGTCGATGTCCCGAGGTTTTCCACCAGCACCAGGGGTTCTGGCTCATCCAGAATGGCCGGATGGTCAGCGAGGACCTTCAGGGCGACTTCCTGGGCAAAAGAGATGGAATCGTCGTAGCCGATACCGACAATGAAATCATCGCGGAGATTGGGATTGCTGGTGAAGTTACGCAGCGTGCTTTTGAAGACGGTCGCATTGGGGACTTGCACCTGATTGCCGTCGAGGGTCATCAGAACCGTTGTGCGCGAGGTCAAACGCTGAACATAACCGGTGACATTTGCCACCTCGACCAGATCGCCCTCACGAAAGGGTTGCTGCAAACTTAAAAAGAGACTGGCGAGAAAATTCTCGGTGATGTCGCGGAAGGCGATGCCCAGCGCCAAACCGATCAGGCCGGTGCCGCCTACCACGGTAAACGCGAGTTGCGTGAGCCCGGCGATACGGAGAACCAGGTAGAGGCCGACAAGCATAACAAGTATTCCACCGGCATGGGCCATGACTTCGCGTAACAGCGGACTGAGAGATCGATCCTGAAACCGGCGCCGCAGTAAGTACACGGTTACCTTGGCGAAGACCC
The DNA here is from genome assembly GCA_046482365.1 of Pelovirga sp. Classification (GTDB taxonomy): domain Bacteria; phylum Desulfobacterota; class Desulfuromonadia; order Desulfuromonadales; family Geopsychrobacteraceae; genus Pelovirga. Next base: position 5,671 of record JAWOFG010000215.1, read on the forward strand.
ATGAAATGACGATGACGCTCAGCGCCACCACGATCAGAGGCAGCAACCGAATGAAACCGCGGACTAAATCATTCAGTACCTGAAAGGTTGGATCGAAATTCCAGACCGTGGTGGGGGCTACCTCGATTCGATTGACGACTGCAACCACGCCCTCCGTATTTTTCGCTAAATCTCCGGCCCATTGCCTGGACTCATCGTTTTCCGTGGTTCCTTTTAAAAAAACGATCCCTTCCTGGACCGTAACCAGGACTTCGCCGAACCAGCCTGTCGCGGCCAGAATATCGGTGATTCGTTGCCTGATCTCAGCGTCCTTGGCAACGGGTTGGACTTCGACTTTACCTGGGGACTCGGTTTTGCCGACAGGCGCTTGCGCTGACATCGGCCTATCCTCACTCTCATCAAACTGTTGAGCAGCAACTGAGGTGAAGGTAAAGAGGGCGCAGCACAGGAATGTGGCGCAGATGAATCGGACTGGTCGAGACCAGGCAAAGCCCCAACTGGCAGCTCTTCTTCTCCACCAGAATCGGTTTATAGCGATCCTGGAGACGTTGCCCGGTGCGGCGGTGGTAGCGATTGACAGTCCGGGTGTTAACTCCATGCAGTTTCCCTATCCTGTCCCCGATTTGTCTCCGGGGTTTAAATTGGCAGATGGCAAAAGTGTTTAATCAAGCAATAACGATGATAAACTCACCGGAAAAACATTAGAATCCTGCACTTTCCAGCCAGAACAGCAACAGCACAATCAATGCGAATGCAGGGATTACCACTACCCAGTCGTTGACCTTGAAGTACTGCGGAAAGGTGAGCTCACCAAAATCCCCTTTGGCCAATATCCCGGATTTAAGCTTCGGGTAAAGAGCCGCAAACAGGCCACTGCCGATAACAATTCCCACCAGGCCACCGACAATAGCATCCAGATACCCATTGCCCACGGCTCCCGCGATGGTGCCGGGACAATAGCCCAGCACAGCAAATCCCACTCCGAAAATCAAACCACCAATGATATTCTTCCCCAAAGATCCCGATTTAATCGAGAGTTTGATCCACCCCATAGTCTTCATCGCATAGATGCCAATCATCCCAGTCGCAACCGCGGACAGCATGATTTTAAGCACAGTGAAATCGCTGAGCAGAAGCTGCGCGACAATCACATCATATTTGGTGGCTCCACCTTTCTGCAGCAGAAAGCCGAACACAATCCCGAACAACAATCCCATCAACAGTGCGGAAATCTTGGTTTCTGTCTTTTCTGTCAACATAGTCATCACTCCTAACCGATGATGGCGCCGCAATTGGTGAGTTTTTCCCTTAGCGCATACTATTTGGATACTTTCTGTGAAAGCATCAACCGATGACCTTATAGATGATCAGCGCAGCCACAAAGCCGCCGATGAAAAAGCAGACAACGGAAATCCAGCTTGATACTGCCAGCTGCAGGGTTCCACTGATGCCATGACCGCTGGTGCAGCCGTCGGACCAGCGTGCGCCAAAGCCCAGAATAATACCGCCCAGCAGTGCTACAACAACGCGCAGTAGTGGGTTGTTGCCGAAGGCAGTGGCCCAGAGATCAGGTACCCATTGCCAGCGAAAATCGCCGGAGAGCAGGGCCGCCAGCAGAGCGCCGAGAACAACACCGGTCACCAGCATGCCTTGCCAGCCCCAAGTGAGCGTGATCTTCCGGTAGTATGGCCGCTGCTCGACCTGCGGGCCCCGCAGCAGTCGTTCTAATATCCCACCGGCGCGCGCAAATGTCGTCGAACAGGCGATCGGCTTTTTGGAGAAGAAAAACGTGAACCAACTCAGCACGCCGATGCCGATACCCACCACATAGGGTGACCAACGCACTTCAGTAAAATATTCCATAAGACGCACCTCCTTTTAATTCCGCTGTTTTGCAATATCAGACAGACCAGAATAAAACCTTGAGCCATGAGGATTCACACAGGCCCGGCACTGCCCGACATAGCCGGCCGCACTATAACCGCTCATGCCGCCGGCGACGTTATAGACCGCCGTAAAACCATGCTGCAGCAGAATGCTCGTCGCCAGACTGGAACGATTGCCTGAGCTGCAGATCACCAGAACAGTCCGATTCTTGTCCAGCTCGTCGGCGCGCGTCCGCAGCTCGGCGGCCGGAATGTTAAGGGCCCCGTCGATGTGGCTGTCAGCAAACTCCTGCGGCGCTCGCACGTCAAGCAGCTGGAAGTTTGCTTCACCATTCATCCTCGCATGCAGATCTTCAATGGATAGTTGTCGTACAGCACGTGACGGGAGTCCGGCGACTGCCCATCCCGGCAGGCCACCGCTGAGATAGCCGACAATCCGGTCCACTCCCACGCGCCGTGCCCAGCAATTGGCCTCCATGGCTTGTTGGTAATCTTCGGCCACCAGCAGAATGTCATTGTCGGTGGGTAACACCCAGCCGGCGAAGGTGGGAAAATTTCCGTTGAGATCCAGATGCCAGGTATCCGGGATATGTTGACTACCAAAGGCGTGATAATTGCGCGCATCCAGCACCAGAACGTCAGGTTCTTCCATGCGTTCGCTGAACGCTGTGGCTTCCAATTCTGCCACGCCGGGTAGATCAGTGATCAGTGTCGGACCCTGGCGATTGATGTCGCTACAGCGGCTGAAATGATCGGGAGCCGGGGGCATATCCTCCGTCAGCGACTTAATGAATTCAGCCTTGTCCTGAATTTGCAACGCTGCATTGAAGTTGCGTTCATAACCGATGGTGCTCAGTTGCTTGGCGCCCATGGCCCGGCCACATAAGGAGCCGGCACCATGAGCCGGATACACCTCACAGTGATCAGGCAGCTTCAGCAGTTTGTCATGCAGGCTGTGATAGAGTTTACCGGCCAGTTCCTGTGCCATGTCCGGGAACAGATCGGGTCTGCCGACATCACCGACAAACAAGGTATCGCCGGTAAATACTCCCACAGGACTCTCTGAACGCGTGCTATCCACCACCACATAGCTGAGATGTTCCGGTGTGTGCCCCGGCGTTTCCAGAACCTTCAGGCGCATGTCCTCCAACGCAATGATATCACCTTCAGCTAGTGCCACATGATCGAAGGTGCAATCTGCTGATGTTGCAACATAAATTTTAGCGCCGGTTTTTTTGGCCAGATCCATGTGGCCGGAGATGAAGTCGGCATGTAGATGGGTTTGCAGGATGTGGGTAATCTTGACCCCTTGCGCGCGTGCCTCGTTGATGTAGATATCGACATCACGTTGCGGATCAATGATTGCACAACTGTGAGTGCCGGCAAGCAGGTAAGAACTATGGGCAATCTTTTCGATAAAAAAATGTTTCAGCAGCATAATCTTTCTCCTTTAGATTGCTTTCTTGCCATATGGATGGCTAAGCAAAAATTTCGTCCTGCAAGGCCTGGTGGTTTTTCAGGGGCGAAGGCATAGATCAGCTATGCCGAGGTCCTGAAAAAACGCCGTAACGCCGCAGGGCGGACTTTTTGCAACGCCATCACAGATAAAAGAAATAAAAAACCGTAACGACCAGCAGAATAAAGATCAGTGTCAGTCCGATTCCGGCTTTGAAATAATCGGCGTTGCGATAACCTCCCACCGACATGATCATGGCGTTGACCTGGTGGGTCGGCAAAATGAATGAATTCGCTGCACAGACCGCAGCCATCAGCGCCAGGGCGCGTGGATTGAGATTGCCGATCGTCGCCATGCTGATGACCAGTGGCGCCAGCACGACAATGGCGCCGACATTGGTGATCAGTAGGGAAAATGCGGTTGCCAGCACGGCCACACTCAACAAGATGAACAGCGGATGGGCGCCCTGGATCAGACCCATCACGTGCTCTGCCAGAAACTCGGCCGTTCCCGTTTTCTGCATGGCCAAGCCCAGCGGGATAAGTCCGGCCAGCAGAAACACCACTTTCCAGTCGATGGCCTCATAGGCATCCTGAATGCTCAGCACTCGCAGCAGCAC
>JAWOFG010000060.1:0-5845 GCA_046482365.1 Pelovirga sp.
CCCTTTTTGTAGACCACTTCGACTGAGACACCGTCAAACTTCGGCTCTACGACATATTCCTGGCTTTTTTCGTTACTGCTGCGGCTGACGAAATCAAACCAGTCTTCAATATCACCTTCTTCCAAAACAGCATTGAGACTGAGCATGGGGGCGTGATGCTTGACGCGTTTCAGCTCATCGACGGGTGCGGCACCAATGCGCCGGGTAGGTGAGTTATCGGACTGTAGTTCAGGAAAGGCTTCTTCGAGCTGCTGCAATCGGTGGAACAGTTTATCGTAGACAGCATCAGCTATCACGGGGTCGTTTTTTCCATAATAACGGTGGTTATGATATTCAATCCCTTCACGTAGTGCCTCTATCTGTTGTTGAGCCTGTTTTTTAGAGAGGTTTTCGATTTTCTGAAAATCGGTTTGCGGGTTTTTTTTGAAATCTGCAGCCATTGTTCAACTCACCTTTTCAGAAGTTTCAGTAAATCTGCCACCTTGCGTGTATTGAGCACATCGTCTCTGCTCAGCCATCCACGGCGTGCCTGGTTGATGCCGTAGCGAATACTTTTGAGTGCTTGCGTGCTGTGCGCATCGGTGGAAATAGCCACCTTTACTTCCATCTCCCTGGCCATGCGGCAGTGACGATCGTTGAGATCAAGCCGGTCGGTTTGGGCGTTAAGTTCAAGAAAGCAGCCGTGCTCCTTTGCGGCAGTCATGATCTTCTCCATGTCCAGTGAATAAGCTGTGCGTTCATTGATGAGGCGTCCGGTAGGATGGCCGAGGATGTTGAAATGGGGATTATCCATGGCCCGGATGATGCGCTCAGTCTGTTTTTCCTTACTGAGATGAAACCTGGAATGCACCGAGCAGACGGTGAGATCAAGCTTGGCAAGCACATCGTCGGGCAGATCGAGAGAGCCGTCTTCAAGGATATCCACTTCAATGCTTTTAAGGATGCGAAAACCGGAAAATTCATCCGTGAGTTTGTCGATTTCTTCAATCTGCTGTTCGAGGCGTTTGCGGTCGAACCCTTTGGCGACAGAAACCGCCTGGCTGTGTTCAGTAATCGCCAGATAGCTGTAACCAAGATCACGGGCAGCTGTGACCATCTCTTTTAATGAAGCATGACCGTCAGTAGCTTTGGTGTGAGCATGCAGGTCACCGCGAAGATCTTCACGTGCGATGAGTTCGGGTAGCTCGCCTTTGCGGGCTGCCTCAATTTCTCCGCGGTTCTCACGTAATTCCGGCTCAATATAAGGAAGATCGACGGCTTTGAACACCTCCTCCTCACTGCCACCGGCAATTCGCTCCTCATCATCACCTTCACCACGAAACACCCCGTATTCGTTCATCTTGAGACCCTTGTCGACAGCTATTTTACGCACCTCGACATTGTGTTCCTTGGAACCGGTAAAGTAATAGAGTGCTGCACCATAGCTGACCTGCGGTACCACGCGCAGATCGACCTGCAGTCCGCCACGCAGCCGCACCGTCGATTTGGTCTTGCCTTTGGCTGATACCTCGGTCACGTCTTCGTAGTTCACGAAACGATCCATGACCGGACTGTCATGGCTACTGGTTACAAGAATATCGAGGTCGCCTACTGTTTCCTTGCAGCGGCGGTAGCTGCCGGCTACGGCAACCTGCTTGACGCCGTTAATCTCTTTAAGATAGTCAAGCAAGGGTGCCAGCAAGGCTTCGGCTTCAGCAAATTTAGTCCGCTGCTGGGTATCTTTATTCCTGTTGATTTCTGCCAGAATGTTCTTCTCAGTTTTTGCACCAAACCCATCCAGTTCACGGATTTTTTTTTCTTTAGCTGCCTGTCCCAGCTCTTCAAGGTTATCAATATCAAGCTCGCGGTGCAGCGTTGCCACTCGTTTCGGGCCCAACTGTGCAATGTTGAGCAGATTCGCCAGCTCTCCCGGCATCTTTTTTTCCAGATCGTCGAGCATTTGCAGGCTGCCGGTTGCCACGATTTCATCGATTTTACCCGCCAGATCAGTGCCGATACCGGGCAGCTCAGCAAGATCTGTTCCTTCTTCCAGCATCCCGACAATGCTCTGCGGCTGATCTTCAACAGTGCGGGCGGCAGTGCGATAGGCCCGTACCCGAAAAGGATTGGCAGCCCTGATTTCCAGCAGGTCGGCAACCTTGTTGAATATCCGGGCGATGTCGGAATTGTGGATCGGCATGATGAAGGTATCCCGGCTCTGTTAACGTTAACGTAGCTACAACTCTACATTATTAGCGCAGAGTTGCAATGAGCACACCCTGAAAGAAAGTAGCGGTCGATTATTTCTCTGCTCTTTGCACAACGCGCCTGTTTAATCGCGCGGTTCAAACCCGAGAGCTGGGGCAAGCTACTCGTGAAACTTGAAAGAGGCTGCTTCCCTGATACTATTGTTGCAGGTCAGGTTGATAGTAAACAGACTTCGGTCAGGAGCCATTGTCCTGGCTAAATTTCTTTTTTTTAAGGACTTTATACGCCATGGTCAGAAAGCATTCATCGACTTCATCCATGGAAGCGTTTCATACTCTGGCGGATCTAATCGATGCCCTTGAGAAAGATGGGAACCACCCGGCTTTGTGCGCACTGCGCCAGCAGGATATCCGGATCATCGAACGCTCTACGCTTAAAAACTTGAGTCATCATTGTGCCGGGACCCTGATTCATGCCGGGCTGAATAAAGGGGATCATGTGATTCTCCGGGCCGGCAATTCCCCGGAGTGGATTATCGCCTGCCTGGCAGTGATACGAGCGGGAGGCATCATTGTTCCTCTGGATGTCCAGCTTGAAAGCCACACCCTTGAACGAATCATACAGGATTGCTCGCCGCGCTTTATTCTGACCGAGGAAAAACGCCGCGCTCGTCTTGATGAGCTTTCCTGTGATATTCCTCGAGTATTTCTGCTCCAGAAACCGGAGCATCATGGTGAAAGTCTTTGGGAACTCGAAAAAGAAGATGACCTGCCGCAAGTCACAGAAGATGATGATGCCGTTCTGTTTTATACTTCAGGCACCACTGGCCCTCCCAAGGGCGTTCCCCTGACGCATAAAAATCTGGCCTTTCAGATCAATCGCATTCGCGCTGCAGATCTGGCCCGTGAAGCCGATCGGCTCCTGCTTCCTCTGCCGCTCCATCACGTCTATCCCTTTTCCGTCGGTCTGCTTTTCCCCCTGGGAGAAAAAATTCCTGTTGTTCTGCCTTCGGCACTGACCGGGCCACAGATTGTACGGGCCGTCAAAGAAGGTGAGGTTTCCGTTATTTGTGGTGTGCCGCGGCTTTATCGGGCGCTTTATGATGCCATTCGCGGTCGTTTTGAGCAAAAGGGTAGGTTGGCTCTTCGTCTGTTCTCTCTATGCCTACGGTTCACTTCTTTTATCCGTTTGAAATTTCGCCTGAACCTTGCCAGGATCGTGCTTTATCCTCTGCATCGAAAAGTCGGACCGCGCCTGCGTCTTGTAGCTTCAGGGGGGAGTCCCCTCGATCCTGACCTTGCGCGTGCTCTGGAAGGCCTGGGTTGGCAGGTGGCGATCGGTTACGGATTGACTGAAACCTCGCCACTGCTGACCATCAATCCGCCGGGAACAGGGCGTTTTGACAGCGTCGGCCGGGCTATAGAGGGGGTTGAGATCAAACTTGATTCAAGTGCCGGCAATCAAGAGGGGGCAGGCGAGGTTCTGGTGCGCGGCCCCAATGTTTTTTCCGGCTATTACCAACTGCCGGAGAAGTCGCAGGAAGCTTTAAGCGATGATGGTTGGTTTCACACAGGTGACCTCGGCACAATAGATGACGATGGCTATCTCAAGCTTCAGGGGCGGGTGTCCAGCCTCATTGTGACCGAAAGCGGCGAGAACATCACACCGGAAGAAGTCGAAGAGGCCTATGAACGCAGCCCGCTGGTCAAGGAGATCGGTGTTCTTGAGGAGGATGGTCAGCTGGTGGCACTGGTTGTGCCTGAAGGTGGAGCAGATAAGGAAGATCGTAAAAAAGTTGCTGAGGCTTTGTCAACAACTGCCGAAGACCTGCCGAGTTATTGGCAATTGGCTGATATTGCCATGACAAGCCGTTCCCTGCCGCGCACCAGGCTGGGCAAGATTCGTCGATATCTGCTGGCAGAGCGTTATCGCAAGGCCAGGGGTGGTGAGCATAAACCCCGTAAAAAGCCTCTGCCGGTGGAGGAAATGTCCGGTGAAGATCGCGATCTGCTCGAAAACACAGCGGCAAGAACCACCTGGGACTGGCTTGCCGATCACTATAAGGATCAAGGTCTGACACCTGATGCACAGCTGAAATCCGATCTCGGTATCGATTCACTGGAGTGGCTGACCGTGACGGTGGAAGTGGGTGAACGGGTCGGCATCGAGTTGGACGAAAAGACAATTGCTGAACTTGAAACAGTTCGCGATCTGCTCCAGAGGGTTACGGCAGCGGAGCATGAAGGAGCTAAGGAATTTGCAGGTGAGCCCCTCGAAAACCCGGAGGAAGCTCTCAGTGATAAACAACAGAACCGCCTTGCTGAGTCCGGTTGGCTGAAGAACAATGTGCGCCGGCGCCTGATATTTTTCAATGCTTTTTTCGTGAGGCATTATTTCGATCTGGAAGTCTGCGGATCCGACAACATACCTGATCACCCTTGTGTCTTTTCTCCCAATCATTTGAGCAGTCTTGATCCGGTGGTGCTTGCTGCGGTGTTACCGCAGGAGGTACTGGAGAAGACCTGGTGGGGTGGATTGACTGGTATCGCATTTGGAAATCCATTGATGCGGGTTGTGAGTTACCTGGGCAATGTCATTCCTGTTGATTCAAGGCATGCCGTGGTTTCGAGCCTGGCGTTTGCTGCCTCGGTGCTGAAAAAAGAACGCAATCTTGTCTGGTTTCCGGAGGGCCGACGGTCACCGGATGGCGAGTTGGGACCATTTAAATCCGGCATCGGTTTGCTGCTTGAACGGTTCCCGACAACAGTCGTCCCGGTTTTGATTGAAGGAACTCACGAACTGCTTCCCATCGGCCGATTTTGGCCCCGGCGCGGCACCATCACAATTGTTTTCGCTGCACCTTGCGACCCACAGGAGCTGATAAAAGGTCAGCAGGAGGATCGGGAAAAAGCACAAGCTATTGCAAAAAGCTTACGCCAGGAGATTCTGGCGTTACAGAAAAAAAATACATCGAAAAAATCATAGTTGATATTGATGTTTATGCTGTTGGTCAGCTCAGCTGTTCCGGACTAAACGGACTTCTTTTCGGGAATTCCTCGCATGGTCAGCCACCCGACCAGAAAGTATACCGGTATGATAGCCAGTCCGAGTCGTTGACTGTCGAAAACGGCAGTCAATCCGCCGACAAGCAGTGGCCCGAGAAACGAGGTCGACTTGCCTGCCAGCGCATATACGCCGAACAGCTGGCCGCGCATTTCATCAGGTGCGACGTGCGACAGGTATGAACGACTTGAGGCCTGCACCGGACCGACGAACAATCCCAACAGAAGGCCATAGGTCCAGAACCAGACGTTGTCCGTAACCACCAGAATCAGCGTGGAAAAGATAAACAGGCCGCTCAACCCCAGGAGAATTGTCTTGCGGCTACCGATGCGTTCATCGACCCGGGAGAATCCGAAGGCACCGGCACCGGCAGTGAGGCTCAGGGCAATTCCAAACAACAGAATCCGGGTTTCGTCCATAGCGAAAGTGCCGGCCGCGTAGACCCCGCCCAGGGCGAAAATCGTCGCCAGACCATCGGTACAGATCGCCCAGGCAATGAGAAAACGCACCAGTTCTTTGTGCTCACGAATATTACGCAGCGAGTCGTGCAGTTGTCTGAGACCTTCCCGAACAGACTGACGCAGACTTTTTCCGC
>JAWOFG010000118.1:0-13230 GCA_046482365.1 Pelovirga sp.
GGAGCCGCCGTGATGGCGGTGACGGAGTGGGCGATTCCCCCCCTCTCCGCCAGATTTCAAACGGCTGAAAAATCTCCCCCAGCCGCGTTTCTCTCATCCCCGCTGCAACGACGTATGAGTCAATACGTCTTATGCCGCGTGAATTCGAGGGCCTTGCTGGTGAAGTTTTTGAGCCGTTTGGTGAACGTTTGGTGGTATTTAAAGGCGCCTTGCAGAAGGTTCTCGATATAGACTACATAGGTTGAAAGTGTTGCCGGTAGAAGTGACAGCCGGGTCCTGCGCAACAGGCGGCCGTAAACCCCGTCAGGCCCGGAAGGGAGCAGCGGTAGCGGTTTGAATGTGTGCCGCGGGGGTGCCCGGCTGTCTCTTGTATCGGCAATTTTTTTCTGCAATTATCCAGCACATATCTTGCACGGGATCGGGGTTCCCGTGACAAGGGCGTCTGTCGCCATGGACGGCGACAGTCGAATGGCCATGGAAGGCGCAAAATGTCCCCCGGCATGGGAGCCCCGATCCCGTGCTGGACAGAAACTCGTCAGGATTCTCTATGTCGTACCTGGTTCTGGCGCGCAAGTGGCGTCCACAGTTGTTCGACGATCTGGTCGGGCAGGAGCACGTCAGCCAAACCCTGAAAAACGCGATTACCACCGATCGGGTGCATCACGCCTTTCTCTTTACCGGTGCGCGCGGGGTTGGTAAAACCTCGGCAGCGCGGATCTTCGCCAAAGCCCTGAATTGTCAACAGGGGATCAGCACTACCCCATGCGGCAATTGCTCCTCCTGTCTCGAAATCACCTCCGGTCAAGGGATTGATGTCCTCGAAATCGATGGCGCCTCCCATAATGGCGTCGACGATATCCGCGAACTGCGCGATGCGGTGCGCTATCTGCCATCCCAGGGTCGCTATAAGATTGTTATTATCGATGAAGTGCACATGCTCTCCAACAGCGCCTTTAATGCCTTGTTGAAGACCCTCGAAGAACCACCTGCCCACGTCAAGTTTATCTTTGCTACCACCGAACCCCATAAAATACCGGTCACCATTCTGTCACGCTGCCAGCGTTTCGATTTCAAAAAAATCAGCATCGCAAAGGTACAGGCACGCTTGCGCTACATCGCTGACCAAGAGGGAATCACCATTAGTGATGTCGGCCTTGCTGCTATTGCCCGCCACGGCGGCGGCAGTATGCGCGATGCCCTGTCGGCTTTTGATCAGGTGATTGCCTGCTGTGGCAATCAGGTAGCGGACGAGCCGCTGCAGCAGATTCTGGGTCAGGTCAGCAGTCAGCTGTTGCTTGACACCCTGGCCGCCATTGTTGAGCGCAATCCACCAAAACTTCTTGGTCTGGTGGCGCAGGTCGATGATCTGGGACATTCCTTCCGCCAGTTCTGTCAGCAGCTGGTGACCCTGGTGCGCGGTCTGGTGATTCTCAAGGTGATCGACCAGCCGGGAGAATTACTCGATTTCAGTGAGGGCGAACTGGCCGAGTTGCGGCGTCTGGCCAAGCCGCGCCCCCTCGATGAATTTCAGCGTATTCTGGCGTTTTTGCTGCGGACTGAAGCCGAGTTGGCGACCTCTTCTTTCGCCCGCTTGACGACGGAAGTTGCGTTGGTCAAGCTGGCAACGCTGCCCACCGGGATTGATGTCGCGACCCTGATTGCGCGCCTGGAAAGCCTGGAGAAAAAATTGCTGGCGCGGGTTGATTATTCTGTCCCCGCAGCTGTTGCACCCCCGGTGGTCAACGAGGATCGTGGTGCTGTCCCGCCTTCCGTTAGCAGTAGCCGTAACGACGAACTCCCTCCTGAGCCACCGCCGTTACCGGAGGAACCTGAGGAAAAAAAGCCTGAGGCTCAGCCGACTGAGGGGCAATCCACGGGCAGCTGGGCAGGATTGGTGGAATTTGTCAAACGTCGGCATCGCCCGCGTATTTCATCGTTGCTTGAGCAGGCCAGTCTGTTGACACTGGAGTTACCACTGTTGCGCATCGCCATGCCGGCAAAGTTTTTTGGTCTGGCTGATAGTGAAATGCAGCAGAACCTGCAGGGGTTGGCGGCGGAATACTTTTCTGTACCGGTAAAAATCGAGATCATCAAGGGTGTCAATGGAGAACCCCAGCCCCCATCACTGCACGAGGAGCGCGAACGTCAGGAGAGTGACCGCCAGCGTAAGCTGCGCGAGAACGCCCTTGAGCACCCACTGGTAAAGTCGGCGCTGGAAATTTTTGGCGGTAATGTCGAGAAGGTGACTCCTATCGACAAGGGTTTTGTCTAATATTTTACTCATTACTATAAGGAGATTGTTATGGCAAAGGGACTTGGCAACATCATGAAACAGGCGCAGCAGATGCAGGCAAAAATGGCCAAGATGCAGGAAGAGCTGGCAACCAAAGAAGTTGAAGCGACCGCCGGTGGTGGCATGGTGACCGCGCGGGTCAATGGCAAGCAGCAGTTGCTTGAGCTGAAAATCGAAAAAGCGGTGGTTGACCCCGAGGATATTGAGATGCTCGAGGATCTGGTACTTGCCGCCGTGAATGAAGGGATGAAGAAGAGTCAGGAGATGGTACAGGAAGAGATGAGCAAGGTTACCGGAGGCATGAATATCCCTGGGATGTTTTGATGGCGTCGCAAAAACTCACCAACTGCGGCGTTGCTGCGATTGTTTCACTGCTTCGACGTAAGTAAGTACGCCTCATTGTTTAACAATGGCGCGCCTTGCATTTGGCGTTTTTTGCCTAGCCACCCCAGTAAGCTGCTTTTTGTGAAAGCATTAGCTTTTAGCCTCAATAAAAAAAGATTGAGTTGATCCCGTTTTGCGTGGTAGAGTTGTTTTTGGTCAGACCAATGTGCCACCATTCTTTTTGGTATCATTATACTTTTTTAGCATCCCTGAAAACAACGTTATAAAAGTATAAAGCATTAGATTTCGGAGATAAAATTATGCTAGGCTCCCTCCCATCTTTCGCTCGTTTAGAAGCTGAACTGGGGAAGTTGCCGGGGATCGGTGGGAAAACAGCGGCGCGTTTGGCTTTTCATCTGTTACGCACATCGGATGCTGAAGTCGCAGCACTGGCTGATGCTCTGTTGGAGATGAAACGCAACGTTCGTTTGTGTGAAAAATGTTTTCATGTTTCTGAAGATCGCTTGTGCGGCATCTGCGCTGCGCAGCAACGTGACCAGCGCCTGCTTTGTGTGGTTGAACAACCGCAGGATCTGCTGGCGATTGAGCGCAGCCATTCCTATCGCGGCCTGTATCATGTGTTACACGGGGTGTTGTCTCCCCTGGACGGGATAGATCCGGAGGATTTGAAGATACCACAGCTTGAGCAACGGCTGGCATCGGAGTCCTTCGATGAGGTGATTATTGCCACGAACTTCAGCGTTGAAGGTGAGGCAACGGCCCTCTATCTGGCGCGCCTGTGTCAACAACGTAGAGTGCCGGCCAGTCGTTTGGCCCATGGCATCCCTTCAGGCAGCGGTTTGGAATATATCGATGCCGGTACGGTGCAGCATGCGGTCTCCGGCCGCCGTACTTTATGAACCAGCTTGATCTGTATCATCAGTGAAGTTCCTTTGTTCTTTTAATTGAAAAGAACACCATTACCTAACTTACACAGGAGGTATGCATGTCTCGGAAAATGGTCAATATCGACGGTAATGCCGCAGCGGCGCATGTTGCTCATGCGACCAATGAGGTGATTGCCATCTACCCCATTACCCCGTCATCGGTCATGGGTGAGATCTCCGACGCCAAAAGCGCGGTCGGAGAGAAGAACATCTGGGGCTCCGTTCCCAAGGTGGTTGAACTGCAGTCAGAAGGCGGCGCGGCTGGTGCTGTCCATGGTGCGTTACAGGCCGGCGCGTTGACGACAACCTTTACTGCATCCCAGGGCCTGCTGTTGATGATTCCCAACATGTTCAAGATTGCCGGTGAATTGACCCCGACCGTCTTCCATGTGTCGGCCCGTGCTATTGCTGCTCAGGCCTTGTCTATTTTTGGTGATCACTCCGATGTCATGACCTGCCGTTCGACCGGCTGGGCCATGTTCTGCTCCAACAATCCGCAGGAAGTCATGGACTTTGCCTTGATTTCCCAGGCAGCAACACTTGAATCACGGGTGCCCTTTCTGCACTTCTTTGATGGTTTCCGTACCTCTCATGAGGTCCAGAAAATTGAGGAATTGTCACGTGACGACATGCGTCACATGATTGACGATAATCTGGTGACGGCTCACCGCGAACGTGCCATGTCGCCGGAACATCCAAAATTGCGCGGTACCGCCCAGAACCCCGATGTTTATTTCCAGGGGCGTGAAACAGTTAACCCCTACTACGAAAAAGTACCGGGTATCTTGAAGGCGCAGCTGGACAAATTTGCTGCCCGTACCGGTCGCCAGTACAACCTGGTTGATTATGTCGGTGCTCCTGATGCCGAACGTATCGTGGTGATGATGGGTTCCGGCGCTGAGGCGATGGAAGAAACCATCAACTTTATGGTTTCCCAGGGCGAGAAGGTAGGGATGATCAAGATCCGCCTGTTCCTGCCGTTCCCGATCGAAGAATTCTGTAAAGCCGTTCCGTCCACCACCAAAAAGATTGCCGTGCTGGATCGCACCAAAGAACCCGGTTCGATTGGTGAGCCGCTTTATCAGTCGATACGTACTGCGATCGGTGAAGGTATGGTTGAGAACCTGACCAGCTTCTCCGGCTACCCGCCTATCGTCGGCGGTCGTTACGGTCTGGGTTCCTTCGAGTTTAATTCGGGCATGTGCAAGGCGGTTCTTGACAACCTGCTCAAAGATAAGCCGAAGAACCACTTCATCGTTGGTTTCAATGATGACGTGCTTGGCACGAGCCTCGACTTTGATCCAAATTTCCGGGTTCCCTTCGATGGCTATGCCGCCATGTTCTTTGGTCTGGGTTCTGATGGTACCGTTGGTGCCAACAAAAACTCGATCAAGATCATTGGTGAATGTACCGACAACAAGGTTCAGGCTTATTTCGTTTATGATTCGAAGAAAGCCGGTACCATGACTACCTCGCACCTGCGTTTCGGTAAGAACGAGATCAAGAGTACCTATCTGATCACCCAGTCTGACTTTATCGCTTGTCATAACTTCTCTTTCCTCGAGAAATACGACATGCTCAAGAACGCTAAGGAAGGTGCAACCTTCCTGCTCAACGCACCTTATGGCAAGGACGAAGTCTGGGGCAAGTTGCCGAAAGTGGTGCAGCAGCGCATCATCGACAAAAAACTCAAGTTCTTTGTCATTGACGGTATTCATCTCGGTGAGAAGATTGGTCTCGGTGCTCGGATCAACGTTATCATGCAGACCGCCTTCTTCAAGATCTCCGGCATTATTCCGGAAAGTCAGGCGATTGCGCAGATCAAGGATGCCATCGACAAGACCTACGGCAAGGCCGGCGAGAAAGTCCTGGCTATGAACAAGCAGGGCGTTGATGCCGCTCTCGAGAATATTTTTGAAGTCCAGGTGCCGACCGCCGCTGACAGCGGTATCGACATGCAGACCGGCAAATGGGGTACCTACCCAGGCATGATTTCTTCAACCCTCGGACCGATCATCGATGGTGTCGGCCATGAACTGCCCATGTCGGCCATGCCGGCCGATGGGACCTTCCCGACCGGTACCGCTAAAATCGAGAAGCGCAATATTGCCGTCAATATTCCGGTGTGGGATGAAGAACTCTGTATTCAATGCGGAATCTGTTCCTTCATCTGTCCGCATGCGTCGATCCGCATGAAGATTTACGATGAAAGTGCTCTTGCCGGTGCCCCGGAAACATTCAAGGCGGTTGCTCCCAAGGGTAAGGATATGGACGGCAAACGTTACACCCTCCAGGTTGCCCCTGAAGATTGTACCGGTTGTGGTGCTTGTGTCTACAACTGCCCAGTCAAGAGCAAGGAAAACGAAAAGCACAAGGCTATCAATATGACGTTCCAGGCACCATTACGTGCCAGCGAAGCGGCCAACTTTGAGTTTTTCCTGAATCTGCCCGATACCGATCCGGCACTGGTCAATCGTAGTACCCTCAAGGGTACCCAGCTGTTACCACCCTTGTTTGAGTTCTCCGGTGCCTGTGCCGGTTGTGGTGAAACGCCTTTCGTCAAACTTTGTTCCCAGTTGTTTGGTGATCGTATGCTGGTCGCCAACGCCACCGGTTGTTCCTCCATTTATGGTGGCAACCTGCCGACTACCCCCTGGACCACCCGTAAGGACGGCCTTGGCCCATCCTGGAGTAACTCGTTGTTTGAAGATAACGCCGAGTTCGGTTACGGCATGCGTCTGGCCATCGACAAGAGCACGGAATATGCCCGTGAGTTGCTGACCAGCAATATCTCCTGCGGATGTGCCGCCTGTCAGGGTACCGCTGATCTTAAGCGGGCCATTCTTGACAGCACCCAACAGACCCAGGAAGAGATCGAAGTGCAGCGTGGCCGTGTTGCCAAACTGCGGGCAATCCTGGAAAAATGTACCCATGAAACCGCCAAGCCGCTACTGGTGAATATCGACTTTTTGGTGGTCAAGTCGGTGTGGATCCATGGTGGCGACGGTTGGGCTTACGATATCGGTTACGGTGGTCTTGACCATGTTCTGGCTTCCGGCGAGAACGTCAACGTCCTGGTCATGGATACGGAAGTTTATTCCAACACCGGTGGTCAGGCTTCCAAGTCGACACCGCTGGGTGCAGTAGCCCAGTTTGCTGCCGGCGGCAAGCGTCAGCCCAAGAAGGATCTCGGGATGATGGCCATGTCCTATGGCAACATTTATATCGCCCAGGTCGCTCTCTCCAACCCGGCTCAGGTGGTCAAGGCGTTCCTTGAGGCCGATTCCTATGACGGTCCTTCCCTGATCATTGCTTACAGTCACTGTATTGCCCATGGTATTGCCATGGACAGTGCGATCGAAGGCTGTAAAGAAGCGGTGTCATCCGGTCACTGGCCGCTCTACCGTTTCGATCCGCGTCTGGCCGAGCAGGACAAGAATCCGCTCCAGTTGGACAGCAAAGCGCCGACCATTTCTTTTGAGGACTATGCCCTCAAACAGAACCGTTACCGGGTACTCAAGAAGGTCGCCCCGGAAGCAGCTCAGGGGCTGATTGAGGATGCCAACAAAATCACGTCCAATCGCTATCGTCTTTACAAGCAGATGGCGGAAATGAGCTACGGCGGCGATGAGGAAAAATAGTCCCGCCCTGTTCTAGATCGTGAACAAACAGGCCCCCGGTGATCACGTGCCGGGGGCCTGACTTTTTTCATCCCGGTCAGCAGGATTTGCTGCCGCCACAAACATTTCTTGACTTCGTTATAACGCTATGCTAATCAGGCTCCAACTTTTTTACGAAGAGAGCATCATGAACTATCAATCTGCAGCGGTGGCACGAGCGTTGGCGGCGGCAATGAGCCGTCGACAGTCTGTCCATCACCCTTAAGCGGGTGACGCCGCGCAGGTATGACTAGATTCAACCCGAGGCCATGGACAGATCGTCCATGGCTTTTTTTTGGTTTTAGCTTCAGGGAGAAAATAAAGATGCGTAACAATATTGTCCATATCGGAGCCGGTGAGCTGACCTATGAGATTCGCGCCATTGTCACCATCGCCGAGAAAATGCAGAAGCTCGGTCTTAAAACCAACATGGAAAATATCGGTGACCCCATCGCCAAGGGTGAGAAAATTCCCCTATGGATGAAGGAGATTGTAGCGGATCTGGTCATGCAGGACTGTTCCTACGGTTATTGCGCCACCAAAGGATTGCTCGAAACCCGTCAGTTCCTGGCCGACATGACCAACAAGCGTGGCTACGCCCAGATCTGTGTTGAGGATATCATCTTTTTCAACGGTCTTGGCGATGCTATCCAGAAGGTGTACGGGTTGCTCAAGCGCGAAGCACGGGTTATCGGGCCGTCACCGACGTACTCGACCCACTCCTCGGCTGAGGGCGCCCATGCCGGACTCAAGCCGGTGACCTATCGTCTGGATCCCGATAATCACTGGTATCCGAACATGGACGATCTGCGCCAATCGATCAAATACAATCAATCGGTTTCCGGTGTGCTGATTATTAATCCTGACAATCCCACCGGCGCGGTGTATCCGGAGCGGATTCTCAAGGAGATTATTGCCCTGTGTAAAGAGTACGACCTGTTTTTGATCTGTGACGAGATTTACCATAACCTCTGTTATAATGGCATGAATACCCGGCCGATTTCCGACCTGATCGGCGATCTGCCGGCTATCGCCATGAAGGGGATCAGCAAGGAGCTGCCCTGGCCCGGTTCACGCTGTGGCTGGATTGAGGTGTATAATGCCGACAAGGATGAAACCTTCAAGCGTTATATCGAGAGTATCATCAATTCAAAAATGGTCGAGGTTTGTTCCACTACCCTGCCACAGAAGGCTATTCCGCGCATCCTGAGCCACCCCGAATATCCGGTCTATCTGGCGGAGCGGCGTGATCGCTATGAGCACTATTCGAATATCGCCTATGATATGCTCAAACAGGTGCCTGGCCTGAAAGTCAACCGCACCAATGGCGCTTTCTATATGAGTGTGGTATTTGAGAGCAATCGGTTGACAGGCACCCAGACCCTGCCGATCAAGAGTCCGGAAGTCAGGACGCTGGTCGAACAACTGGTCGCAGCACCGGGAACCCAGACCGACAAGCGCTTTGTCTACTATCTGCTTGGGGCCACCGGCATCTGTGTCGTGCCGATTTCTTCTTTCTGCACCGACGAACGGGGTTTTCGGGTGACCCTGCTGGAGCGCGACGAAGAGGAATTTGCCCAGATATTCAAGACTCTTGCTGAGGCGATCAATACCTATCTTGAATCTTGATTAGCGTGTTTTTGAAAGGCCAGGCAGAATGAGTCAACACAAGGATCAGGCAGCGGTTAGTACCAGCGATGATATCGAGCGTCCGGCGCAGTTGGTCGATTTTATTCTGCGGGGCGCGCGACCGCGCGATGAGTGGGGGATCGGCCTGGAAACCGAAAAGCTGGTGGTCGACCGGGCTACTGGTGAAGCGGTAGCCTATGAGCGCATCCGCGAGCTGTTGGCACGTCTTGACGGGATTGGTGGCTGGCAGGGGGTTAATGAGGGTGGCAACCTGATCGGTTTGCTGGGTAAGCGCTCATCGGTAACCCTCGAACCGGGCGGTCAGCTCGAGCTTTCAGGAAAATTCTGCTGCGATATTCACTGCAGCTGGCGCGATCTGAATCGCTATCGCCAGCATATTGTTGCGGTTGGAGATGAGCTGGGACTGCTGTTTCTAGGGCTGGGGACACATCCCTTTACCCGTCTTGATGCGATTTCCTGGCTGCCCAAGGGGCGCTACAAAATTATGTCGCAGTACATGCTCAAGACCGGTGACATGGGACAGCGGATGATGAAGCAGACCGCCGGGACCCAGGTCAATCTGGATTTCTCCGATGCTGCTGACCTCGCCCGTAAATTGCGCCTGTCCCAGCGCTTAAGCGCGATTGCCTACGCGCTGTTTGCCAACTCACCACTGCTCGAAGGAAAGCCGAGCGGGTTTCTGTCAACCCGCGGAGAGATCTGGTCACGTACTGATAACGACCGCTGTGGCTTGATTGAAGAACTGCTGAGTCCCGCTGCCGGGCTCGATGATTTTGTTAGCTATGCCCTTGATGTGCCTCTCTACTTTATTGAGCGCAACCAGCAATATATTGATATGACCGCCAGCCGTTTTACCTTTCGTCAGTTTCTTGAGAGTGGCTGGAACGGTGAGGGTGCTACCTTGAAAGACTGGAATCTGCACCTGTCAACCCTGTTTCCCGAGGTGCGCCTGCGACCACAGATTGAGGTGCGCAGTGCTGACAGTCTGCCGCCACGTTTCACCCCTGCCGTGGCCGCTTTTTACAAGGGACTGCTCTATAGTGAAGAGGCCTTACAGGGCGCTGAATCGCTGTTGATGTCGCTGCCGCGTGAGGAATTTGTCAGTCTCTACCGGCGTTCCTGGCGTGACGGTTTCGCAACCCGGTATTCAGGTGGAACCCTGGGCGAAATCATCGCTGAATTGCTCAAACTGGCACAAACCAGTCTGCAACAGCAGTTTGCTGCAGCCTACAGTGGGGCAGACGAGAGTCATTTTCTAGATCCCTTGCAGGAACTGGTTGCCGACCAGGAGACCCTGGCGGAGCGGCTGCTCAAGCGTTGGCCAGCAACCAGGGCGGAACAGTTAAAGCTGCTGATCGAACATTGCGGCTACCGGGCAAAATAAAAATTATTTCTGCGCCCCAAGTGTGTATTGCCACAGTCGCTATCCGCCAATTCTGGATCGACAAAATACGAAAAGGCACGTGGTATTGCGGTCTGTCGTTGGTTAATATCAGAACCATCAACAGCGTGGTGTGGCAGTCATTCTGTTGATGGAGAACGCAACATACCTCCTTTCCAGTAGCGGGCCAGTGTCGGACCACCTCCTCCGACCCTGGCCCATTTTTTTGTTTACTTTTTATTCACTTCTGCAAAACACTCTTTTCTCGGTTAAATATCTCTTTCTTTTAAGACTTTTACTTGATTTGTCAGGGGCAAAACTGGTTGAATACGGGGCCTTAAAAAACCGCCAAAGGAGCCGCTCATGTCCCATGTTCAACTGAATGACCCAATCGTCCGTGAATCTATTGATACCATCCGTCTGCTGGCCGCAGATGCCGTCGAAAAAGCCCAGTCCGGCCACCCGGGAACGCCCATGGAGGCCGCTCCTATTGCCTATCTGCTGTATATGAAATATCTGCGTCATAATCCCGATAATCCCCACTGGCCCGGCCGCGATCGTTTCATTCTTTCCTGTGGCCACGCCTCGGCTCTGATTTACAGTATGCTGCATCTGACCGGATATGATCTGTCACTGGACGATATTAAAGCCTTCCGCCAGTTTGGTAGCCGAACCGCCGGTCATCCGGAGTTTGCCCATACGCCGGGAATTGAAACCACCACCGGGCCGTTGGGGCAGGGAGTCTCGGTTGCTGTCGGTATGGCTATGGGTGGGCAGTTCCTTGGTCAGCAGGTCGATGCTGAGCTGTTTGACTACCGTACCTGGGTCTTGTGCTCGGATGGTGATCTGATGGAAGGGATTTCTGCCGAGGCCGCTTCGTTAGCCGGTCATTTGCAAGTGGGACGGCTGAACTATATCTATCTCGATAACAAGATCACTATTGAAGGGGCTACCGAGCTTGCTTTCAGTGAAGATGTCGGTGCCCGATATCTCGCCTACGGCTGGCACGTTGAACGGGTTGATGGTGAAAACCTTGCCGAAATTGATGCTGCCATGGCCCGCGCCCAACAGGATAATCGCCCGTCATTGATTGTCGCCCGTACCCATATCGGCATCGGTGCTCCCAATAAGCAGGATACGGCCGATGCCCATGGCGCACCCCTGGGTGCTGAGGAGCTGGCGTTGACCAAGCAGGCTTACGGGCGTGATCCGCAAGCCACTTTTGTGGTGCCGCCGGCGGTAGCAGAACATATGGGTTCCTCCTGCCGTGAGCGCGGGGCTGCCCTTGAGCAGCAGTGGCAGCGCCTGTTTGACAGCAAAAAAACTCAACCGACGGTCAGCGCCTGGCAGCGGGCCGCACAGGGTACGCTGCCCCAGGGCTGGGATGCCGAGCTGCCAATCTATGCCGCCGCCGATGGAGCCAAAGCGACCCGCCAGGCCAGCGGTGCAGTGATCAATGCCCTGGCGGCAAAACTGCCGTTTCTGATCGGCGGTTCAGCTGATCTGGCGCCGTCCAACAATACCGAAATCAAGAAGGCTGGTTCGTGGGTTCCCGGTTGCAGTGATCGCAATATCCACTATGGTATTCGTGAGCATGCGATGGGTGCCATTCTCAATGGCCTGTGCCATACCCCCGGTCTGCGTCCTTTCGCCGGGACCTTCTTTGTCTTTGCCGACTATATGCGCCCCGCTATTCGCCTGGCCGCTCTGATGGGGCTTGATCCGATCTATGTCATGACTCATGACTCTATTGGCCTTGGTGAAGATGGCCCGACCCATCAGCCGGTAGAACATCTGGCCTCATTACGGGCGATGCCTAACCTGACCCTGATCCGACCGGCCGACGCCAATGAGACGGTTGAGGCCTGGAAGGTGGCGATCACCAATCGCCGCGGCCCGACCATGCTGGTGCTGTCACGCCAGGGATTGCCGATTCTTGACCGGAGCCGTTATGGCGCGGCGGCAGGGGTGCAGCGCGGGGGTTATGTCCTGGCGCCGGAAACAGGAGAGTTGCAGCTGATTCTGATCGCCAGTGGTTCCGAGGTTCAGCACGCCCTGGCAGCGCAGGAAACTCTCCAAGCCGAAGGGATCGGTGCCCGGGTTGTCTCTTTGCCCAGTTTTGAACTGTTTGAAGCTCAGGATGCGGTTTATCGCGAAGAGGTTTTACCGGCAACCTGTGTTGCGAGGGTGGCAATGGAGGCCGGCAGCAGCTTTGGTTGGGAGCGATATGTCGGGACGCAGGGCCGCGTTATCGGGATGACCGGCTTTGGCGCCAGTGCCCCGGCCGGTGCTCTGATGAAACACTTTGGTTTTACCGCTGAGAATTTTGTTGCGGTGGCAAAAGAGGTGCTGGGTTAAGCAACGGCAGGGACGATTTCGATCCCGATAGCGATAGCGATTTCGATTTGGACATAGAACATCATAAAAACAGCAACGGGCGACCTCGAAAGAGGCCGCCCGTTGTCGTATACAGTCCCTCTTGAATCTGTCGAAATCGAAATCGGGATCGAAATCGAAATCGGTCCTGCTGTTTTCCGCAGAGCGCCTGATCCCCTAAAGTCAAATAACCCCGTCAACCCGGACGAGGTAGCCGATTGCAAGAAGATAAAAGTTTCAAGTTTCTCGTGTCGAAGTCCCAGGTCTTTTCGATTTCGATCCCGATCCCGATCCCGATCCCGATTTGGATATAGGACCTTTCAACAACTAATGAGTAGGAGCGAATATTTTGCCGGAGAGTACGCCCTTGATGGTTCGCACCAGCACCAGGCACCAGACCAACAGTAAAAAGATAACGGAGTAATAGTAAAAGATTTCCATGATGGCAAAACCACTGACTTGCCAGGCGATGCCCGATGCTACCGCCAGTGCCCCGGAAGGGAAGGTGAAGGCCCACCACGACAGGGCGTAAGGAAGTTCAATCCGGGTGAGGTAGTAGAAAGTGACGATCACTGCCATGATGTGCCACCAGGCAGCAAA
>JAWOFG010000218.1:0-8056 GCA_046482365.1 Pelovirga sp.
GACAAAAGAATCACGCGGAAGGTGACAGTCAACACAACGGGCCTGTTCCCGGTGCGAGCTGTGTTGCCAGGTGGCGTAGTGGGTATTCATGGTATGGCAGGTAATGCACACCTTCGGATCAGAGGATAGATAGGAAAGCGCCCTGGATTCGTAAATCAGGGTCACAAAAACCACGACCACCATCACAACACAAGCGATTGCTACATACGTCATCACACTACTTTTTTTCATGAGCAGCCCTCTGGATAGCGGGACATGAATCGGTCATTCAATCGTCGGTTACTACATCTCTCAACGCCATGATTTTTTATCAGGAACCAGCGTTTATTTAAGTGTAACCAACAAAAACGCAAAATCAAGAAAGGGAACTGAAACTTCATCTGTGAGATGATCTGGTTGGCGCATCATCCTGAGATGTTGCTGGCACTTCTGTTTTACGGCTATTCAACGGGTGTTTTCTCCAGCCGCACACTGGAGCAGGCGATGTATGACTCGGTGGCCGATCTGTTGCGTCAGGCCGTCTTAAATTTTCTGAAATATAGTTTTAGAATGCCTATGGATTATCATTCACCACCGGTTGTGGCCTTCGGATAATTATAGGTGGGAGGGTTTCTTGAATAACAGATGGCGGATTTGGATGATAATAAACAGTCACCCTTCAAATCGGTAGCCCTGCCCCAAGACGGTGATAATATATTTTGGTGCTCCGGTATCATCCTCCAGTTTCTGGCGCAGATGCTGGATATGGACGTCGATGACGCGGCTCCAGGAATAGATCGGCGAGTCTTTCCACAGGGTCCTCCGGATTTCTTCCCGGGTTACCAGACGACCGCGATTCTCTGCCAGAAAGGTTAGCAGTTGAAACTGCTTTGGGGTCAGGGCAACCGGCTCACCGCGCAGACTTGCCTGATGATTGTCGATGTCCACCAGCAGATCGCCGGCACAGATGGTACGTGGAGAATTTGCGACCGGGGTCTGGCGCAAGCGCGCGCGAATGCGAGCAAGGAGTTCACAGGTTTCAAAGGGTTTGACGACATAATCATCGGCACCGGTTTCAAGACCGATGATCTTATCCTGCAACTTATCCCGTGCGGTCAGCATAATGACCGGTATCTGCGGATGGGTCGCTTTGAATTCCGCACAAAAATCGAGGCCGTCGCCATCCGGCAAGGTCAGATCAAGGATCATCAGGCTGAACCGGGTGGTTTGAACCAGATCACGTGCTTCCGCCAGATTGGCGGCTGTCACCACGGTAAACCCGTGAAGGCCGAGGTTGGCTTTAAGAACAGTGCGGATATCCGCATCATCATCAACCGCCAGCAGGGTGATGTTGTCGATGTTGCCAGTCACGGCTTAATCTCCTCGCAGTCATGATCGATCGGCAGGGTGAAATTCACACAGACGCCGCTTCCCTGTTCAGGGTCACTGATGTTGATGGTGCCACCGTGGGCCTCGACAATAGCACGACAGATTGCCAGACCAAGTCCCGTACCGGCTTTTTCACCGGAGCGGTAGAAACGCCCGAAAACGTTTTCCCGTTTGTCAGCCGGGATGGTTGGCCCCACATTGCAGATTTTCACCTGGACCACGTTATCTTTATGCTCTGCACAAACGGTGATAGCGGTATGCTCCCGGGCAAATTTCACAGCGTTACCAAGCAGATTGGTCAGAACCTGGCGCACCCGATCCTCGTCAGCCTGAACCAGTGGTAGATCAATCGGCAAGGCACAAAGGTCAAGACAGTAGCGTTCGGCATCGAATATAAAGGATTGCACAGTTTCCTGAATGACGTTTGTCAGATTGATGCGGGACAGGTTAAGGGTCCGTTCTGCCCCCGCCTCAATGTGTTCGATGTCGAGCATGGTTTGTACCATACGGATCAGACGCTCGGTATTTTTCTGAACTATTTCAAAAAATTCAATCAGGTCAGCAGGATCGGAAGGTTTTGCTGCTGGGGTGGATTGTTTCATCCGGGCAGTAATATACTCCACCGCGCCCCTGATCGAGGTCAAAGGGGTGCGTAACTCATGGGCAGCACGGGCGAGAAATTCTGATTTGCGTTCGCTGGCGTCGCGAATCTGTTGGTTGAGCTGTTGAAGTTCCACTGTCGCATCCCGGACTTTGTCTTCGAGCTCTGATTGGTACTCCGAAAGACTGGCGGCCATCTCTTCAAACGAGCGTGACAATTCTTCAAACTCGTCGCCGCTACGCACAATGGCACCGGGAGGTGGCCCCTTTTCCGAAAAGTGACGGATTGACGTCGTCAGCTCACCGACGGGTACCAGCACCATACGGCGCAAAAAGTACAGCAGGGTGCTGGCTAATATAATCACCAGCAGCAGCATGGAGCCGAACATCAGGTTACTATTGGTTTTGGCTTCCGCAAAGATCTTGCTCAATGGCAGGGTGACACTGATGGCGCCACGGACACCCCCGACCTGGTATCCCTCATGACAAGCAAGGCAGGTTTCTTCAACGTAGAGTGGTGAGATGTAGCGCAGGTAACTGGTATTATCGAGTTTCTCCATGGTGATAATTTCCTGGAGCGGCTCATCTTCAAAGCGCAGCAACGCTGCCCGCTCGAAATCATCAGGGGCATTTTCCGGGTTGGTTAAATTCAGGCTGGTGATGTGAAACCAGTAGAGTCCTTTGTCACGGGCGTAGCTGACCAGCTCCTTGGTGACCATGGCCGGGGTTTTGCGGGTGTAGCGCCGCGCCTCGGAACTACTCTTCAGTGATTGTTGTGGGGGCCCATCCTTGGCCCAGGGAAGCTGCTCCACAAAGACTCCGCCGTGATCGGAGATCCAGCGCCGCATGATAACAATCTGCTGGAATACCGCCCGTGCCTCATTTTCGGCCTGACGGACAATGAGTTGCTGCTGGCGCTCGTTGATGACATAAAAAGTGATACTTAAGGAGATCAGTAGAATCAGGCTGCAGCCGATTACCAGTTTGTAGCTCAGGCTCATCTTCATTGATGCTATTCCATAAATTTAGGTTCAGTCATGAGAAAATTGGCTAACTATAGCAGAAATAGACAGATTTGTCGTTTTTCTAGATTCTCAAACAGGGTCTTTTATATGAAATCTTAACAACAGGTACCCGCTCGAAAGAACGACCGCCGCACAAAGAAACAAGCTGGTATAGCCGGCAACATCACCAATGACTCCCAGCATGATGGCGCCGATAAAGGCACCGCTGTCAATGCCTCCGGTAAAGATGCCGGTCACCTTGCCCCGTGCCGAATAGGGCTCATCGCGGATGGCCATGGCATTCAGGGCAGGGAAAAGCAAGCCGTGGCCAATGCCGAACATAAGACCAACTATCAGCAACATCAGGCCATTGTCAACAAGGGGAACCATAACCAGGCCGGCGGCGGCAATCCCCAGACCCCAGGGGATAATTTGAACCTCTCCGACACGATCCGCCAGTCGTCCGAGCAATATCCGGGTAACAACAGCTGCCGTAGCGTACGCAAAGAAATAGACGGAAATAAAACTCAAGTTTTTGCTCTGGGCAAAGGGGGCAATGAAGTTTCCGGTGGCGGCAAGGCCCACCCCGAACAATAATGCAATTCCCCCACTGATCAGCATCTTGCGGGTTCTCAGCAGGGCAAAAAAGGAAGCAGAGGCGGGCGCGTTTGAGACCAGCAGACGATGGTGATCAGGTACTGGAAGGTGAAGGAAAAACGCTGCCGCCGCCAGGCCGGAAGTCGCCAGAAAAAAAACAGAAAATCCGTAATTGAGCAGGAGCGGTTCGGTGATCAATGGACCCAGGGCCAGGCCGATCAGTCCGGAGGTGCCGAATATGCCGATTCCCTCATTGAGACGCTGAACAGGGATCAGATCAATAATAAAGGTAAACACCGAGGTAAAGCAGATTGCCAGACCGACACCGTGGACAATCCTGAGCAGCAGCAGAGCCGCATAGTAATTTTCAAGGGGTCCATGGAGCAGAAGGTGCAATAAGGGGAGCAGGGTCATGATCATACAGCCGATACTGTAGCTGCGTTTGCGTCCGATCCGATCGATCATTTCCGCAACCCAGGGGCGACTTAAGGCTGATGCGAGGGCAAAAATGCCCATGATAATGCCGATATCCCGATCACTGCCGCCCTTTTCAATAATAAACAGTGGAAACAGGAAAAAAGCGGCATAACTGGAAACCAGCGCCAGGTTGGCAATAAACAGGGCGGCAAAAGCCGGGGTATACAGACGCATGAGACCAGCCTAAGCTAATAATTCCGCCCCACCCAGGGTGAGCAGAGTAAGGGTCAGATAGCGTAAGGCTTTGCCGGTCGTGACCAGTACAAAGAATCGAAGAATGGAGGTGCGCAGGGTGCCGGCAACCAGACACAGGGGGTCACCGACCACCGGCAACCAGGACAACAGCAGAGACAGACTGCCGTAACGCTCAAACCAGTTTTCCGCCCGCTGCTGTTGATGGGGTTCTATGCCCAGGACCTTGCGGATCAGCCATGGACCTCCCCAGCGCCCGATCAGGTAATTGGTGGCCCCGCCGAGGGTGTTGCCGATCGTCGCGATGATGACAACCACCGCCGGGGCTTTACCGTCCAGCAACAAGGCGACCAACAACCATTCTGAGCCCAGAGGGAGCAGGGTCGCTGCCAGAAAGCTGACGATAAACAGGGCTGCATACGTATGTTCAAGAGAAATATCGGGCATGATCGGCATCATAACAGACGCCATTGTGAAAAACATAGCGCGGAAAAGCACTTGTGGGTTACCTTGATGAACGTGTAGATTGTTTCAGTCTTTTTCACCGGAACCGCTACAAAACAGCTAAGGGCTACACCATGACGATGACCAGAGAACAGGCGTTTGCCAGGATGAAGACCCTGTTGGAGATGATCAAATTTTCCCATACCATCTTTGCTTTTCCTTTTGCCCTGATGGGTGTCGTGCTGGCTTCTCTGGCCAGTGGCCACGCGCCGGGATTTTGGCAGATTTTCTGGATCTGTGTCGCAATGGTCGGAGCGCGTAGCGCCGCCATGGGGCTGAATCGGCTGATAGATGCACGTATCGATGCCGACAATCCACGCACGGCCGAGCGCCACATCCCCAGCGGCCAGGTCTCGGTGGTGGAAGCTTCTCTTTTTATTGTGGTAGCAACGGCCATTTTTCTGCTGGCTGCCTGGATGCTCAATCCCCTGTGTTTTAAGCTGGCGCCGGTTGTATTGAGTCTGTTTGTTCTTTACGCTTATTGCAAACGCTTTACCCATTACGCTCATGTGGTGCTCGGCCTGTGTCTGGCGGCGGCCCCCATCGGCGCTTGGATTGCCCTGCGCGGCGATATCGGCTGGCCGGTCATTGCCCTTGGGCTGGCGGTACTCTTCTGGGTTGCCGGTTTTGATATCTTTTATGCTTTGCAGGACTATGATTATGATGTCAAAGCCGGATTGCATTCGGTTCCGTCGCGCCTGGGTATTGAAAAATCTTTCGTACTGGTGCGCATTTTCCATGGCCTGATGCTGCTGTTTCTGCTGCTGGTCATGCCCGGCAGTGGTCTCGGATGGATCTACTTTGCCGGTGTGGTTGTCGTTGCAGGGCTGCTGGTGTATGAACACAGCCTGGTCAAGCCGGATGATTTATCACGACTGGATGCGGCCTTTTTTAATATGAACGGCTATATCAGTGTGACGATTTTTGTGTTTACCTTAATTGATGCATTGATCTAGGGGCGGAATTCTGAATTCTGAATTCAGAATATAGAATATAGAATTTAGAATATAGAATACAGGAGTCAGGAGTCAGGAGTCAGGAGGTGTCATCTTTCTTCTGGATTCTGTCTTTGTGTTTTCTCTGTGTCTCAGTGCCTCTGTGGTAAAGGATTTTGGCCCTTTATGAAAAAAATCGTTGTTGGTATCACCGGTGCTTCCGGGTCGATTTATGGTTTGCGTTTGATCGCTGAGCTGCTGGCCGCCGGTCATCAGGTCAGCGTGCTGCTGACCAATGCCGGGCGCCAGGTGACCGCTTTCGAAACGGGATTGAAACTGGCTGACGATGCGCCAGGGTGCCAAGCCCAGTTGCAGAAATATTTCGACAGTCCGAGCCGGCTGCAATACTACGACATCGATGATTTTTTTGCTCCTGTGGCCAGTGGCTCCAGCGCTCCAGATGCTGTGGTTATCTGTCCCTGTTCCATGGGAACGGCCGGGCGCATTGCCTCCGGGCTGTCGGATAATCTGCTTGAGCGCGCAGCTGATGTTGCCCTGAAGGAGCGGCGGCAACTGGTTCTGGTGCCGCGCGAAACCCCCTTTAACCAGATTCATCTGGAAAACCTGCTGCGTTTGGCGCAGGCGGGGGCAGCGATTTTGCCGGCGATGCCCGGATTTTATCATCAACCGCAAACGCTGGAAGATCTGGTGACCTTTGTCGTTGGCAAGATACTGGATACCTTAGGTGTTCCCCACCAGTTGTTTAAACCCTGGGGTGATGATGTGTGATTAAATTGATGAATGAGGAATGTAATGGAACAAATCAGAGAGAAGGTCAAAAACGGACAACGCCTCAGTGATGAAGATGCTTTAAGACTGTTTGAGTCTTATGGACTGCTTGAGATTGGTGAGCTGGCAGCTGAGGTGAATAGAAGAAAAAACGGCAACAAGGTTTATTTCAACGTTAACCGCCACCTGAACTACACCAATCTCTGTGTTAACCAATGTATCTTCTGTGCTTTTGCCCGTGAAGCGGGGGATGCGCGAGGATATACCCTCGATCTTGATCAGGTGCGGGCCAAGGTGCGTGAAGCGGAGGCTGCCGGCGCCACCGAGATCCATTCTGTCGGCGGTCTGCACCCGGATCTCTCCTTCGATTTTTATCTGGATATGCTGAGGGCCATCAAAGAGGAGTCCCCCAGGATGCATATCAAGGCCTTTACCGCCGTAGAGATCGACTATTTTGCCCGAATCAGCGGCAAAACGGTGATCGATGTCGTGCGTGAGCTCAAGGAGGCTGGTCTGGGCTCCATGCCTGGTGGCGGTGCCGAGATCTTCGGGCAACAGGTCCGCGATAAAATCTGTCCGGAGAAAATCAGCGGCGAGCGCTGGCTGGAGATTACCGAGATCGTCCACAACTGTGGCCTGCGCACCAATGCGACTATGCTTTTCGGCCATCTGGAGAGCTATGCCGACCGGGTTGAGCACTTGCGTTTATTGCGCGAACTGCAGGACCGTACCGGAGGCTTCCAAAGCTTTATTCCTTTGGCATTTCAGCCCGACAATACCAGGGTGCCGGGAGCGGTTGGTGTCAGCGGTGTTGATGCCTTGAAAACCCTCGCGATCAGCCGTCTTTATCTCGACAATTTCCAGCATATCAAGGCTTACTGGGTGATGCTCGGCATGAAAATCGCCCAGGTTGCCCTGTGCTTTGGGGTCAACGATATTGATGGCACGGTGATTGAAGAAAAAATCGGCCACGATGCCGGTGCTGATTCTCCCCAGGCCCTGACCCGTGAGCAACTGATCACCCTGATCCGTAATGCCGGCCGCCAACCGGTGGAGCGCGATACCCTTTATCGTGAAATCCGGGAGTATTAACAACGTGAACTCAGTAGAGACGATCACTCGCGAACAGGCTCTCCACCTGCTGACCGAGGCAGATCTGCTGGAAGTCGGTAAACTGGCCGATGCGATCCGGCAACAAAAGCATCCCCAACGGCGCGTGACCTTTGTCGTTGACCGCAACGTCAATTATTCCAACATCTGCGAGTCCAAGTGCCGCTTCTGCGCATTTTACCGTAATAATGGGGATGCTGACGCCTACTTGCTCGATTATGACACCATTTTTGCCAAGGTGCAGGAGCTGGTGGATAATGATGGCAGCCAACTGTTGATGCAGGGAGGGCTACACCCGACCCTGACCATCGACTGGTTTGAAGAGCTGTTTCGCCAGCTGCGGCAGCGTTTTCCCCAGGTGCAGATCCATTCCTTGTCGCCGGCGGAAGTCATCCATGTCGCCAAGCTCTCGGGCATCAGCATGGAAGACTGTCTGCGGCGCTTGCAGGCAGCGGGACTGGCCTCAGTGCCCGGTGGCGG
>JAWOFG010000027.1:0-63015 GCA_046482365.1 Pelovirga sp.
GAATTGCCGCCACAGCTGCTCTACTGGCGCGGCATTGTTCTTGATCAGACCGATGGTCAAGTCTGGCGACGCAGCAATCGTCAACCAGAAGAACAATTCCGACCAGGAACAGGCAACGGACACGAGTTGGTTATTTATGCCGAGCCGAAGTCTGACCCCTTTCTGGTTGCTCTTGATCGCAGTGATCGTCTACAGGGGGTGCCCCATCGTCGTGAAGCTGATGGAGTTTTCCTGCGTCAGCGCCAGAATTACAAGCGTACCAGCTATCGCGCCGTAGGGTGGCCGCAGGGAATTGCCCGATTAAACAGCTCTGCCGATATGTATCTGAGTGTGCCGGAATCCCTCTCCCCACAAATGCATCAGGCTGTGGCCTCCATCAATACCGAAAGCCTTGGGTTTGCCGAGCGGGTTGCAGAGCTGGAGGGCTTTTTTCTGCGGCAGCAGCTCAGCTATTCTGCCGAAAACCTGCCACAAACAGAAACTCCAGTGGCAACCTTTTTGTTCGATTCGCGACGTGGCTACTGCGAACATTTTGCCTCGGCCTTTGCTGTGATGTTACGCCTGCTGGATGTCCCGACGCGTCTGGTCGGCGGTTATCTGGGAGGGACCTACAATCGTTTCGGCGAATTTTATCTGGTGACAGAGGACCGCGCCCATGTCTGGGTTGAGGCCTTAAATGATCAGGGCGAGTGGGTGCGGATTGATCCCAGCCGTCTTGCGGTGAATGCCGATCAGGCATTTTCTGCCGCAGTATCTGAGCGTGACTACCTGCAAAGCATTGCTGATGCCCTTTTTCATATGTGGACCAGGCGGGTACTTAACTACGATGTCCAGCAACAGTTCGAGTTGCTGCGGGAAGCCTCCACCAGACTTGCGCTGCTACGCCAATTCAATTTTTCCTGGCTTGCTGCCGGGATAATCTTTATGGCCCTTTGTTGGGTCGTTGCCTTCGTCTGGAAACGGAGCTGGGGAACAAAAAACAAGAGCTTGTTACACTCCTATCTGCGCCAGGTTGCCCGCTGTGCAGGGTTGAAGAGTCTGCCGCCGGAATTAGGGTTGTATCAGTTGGCGAGCCTCAGTGGCCACCCATTGTGCCGTGAGTTTGCTGAAAGCTATGGTGCGGCCTTCTATGGTGGAAAAAAACTTGATCCTTCCCAATTCAAACGATTAAGGGAAATTGTGCGCCAGCTTAAAAGGGAACGATTCGTTATTGAGGTTGCATTGCCGCAATACCTTGGCGATAATAGACGGTCTGAATAATCTTTTAAAACAGCTACTGAAAGGACATCATCATGCCTTACATAGAGGTCAACATCACCAACGGTGCAACCAATGAACAAAAAGCCCAACTTGTTGAAGGAATTACCGATTTGATGGTCAAGATAATGAATAAAAATCCCTATTCGACCCACGTGGTTATTAAAGAGGTTGAGGCGGAAAGCTGGGGTATTTCCGGTAAATCAGTCAAGCGCCTGCGTGCCGAAGGCAATACCGCCAATATTTCCAAGGTCTGATGGCGGGAGGAGGTATGTCAAACCCTGGCGAATTTCTCCAGGCCTGCGCCGCCGGCAAGATCTGGCTGTATTGTGCCACGTGCCGGGATGCCAAAAATCTTAATTTGGTGAAGCATCTTGACTGCATAGCCAATCCATCCTACTGGGGAAACGAACCCTGGTGGCATGATATCCGCGTGTTTAACTGTCCTGATTGTAGTACGCAGCAGCAATCCCAGATCGAATATCACCCTTGATTGTTGCCAAATTCCTTAAAACTTCAGCCCGCTGCCAGCGGGTTTTTTTATGGATGTTTTTGTCATCGATCGGGTGCGTTGTTATTACTGTTTCTTGAAGTCCTGCAAATAATGGCTAGACTGATAAAGATCGTGAATATTCTTTACATTCTCAAAATCATATATATAATAAAGTGAATTAATCATCCCCTTTGAATGGTTTATTTGCGAAAAAGGAGAGAAGCAGTATGACAAATTACGAATACGATATTATTACCATCGGCGTTGGACCGGCCGGACTGGTGGTTTCAGCCATGGGTTCGGAAATGGGACTGAAGGTCTGTGCCATAGAGAAGGACAAGGTCGGCGGCGAATGTATGAACGTCGGGTGTATTCCCAGTAAGGCCTTGTTGCGGATGGCAAAAACTCGCCATGCGGTGACCAAGTTTCCTGCGATGCAGATGGAAGAAATGCGTGAGCCGGAGGTCAAGGATCCTTTTTCCCTGATCCAGGAACAGCTTAAAACCGTGGTGGCCAAGTATGATAAAAAGCTCGGCAAGGTCGATATGGTCAAGGGTCAAGCGCGTTTTGTTGATTCCCACACGGTCGAGGTTGACGGGCGGAAGATCAGTGCCAAGCGGATTTTCATCTGTACCGGTACGCGTCCGGCCAAGCCACCGATCCCCGGCCTTGATACCATCGATAATCTGCTGACCAACGAAAACCTGTTTCATCTCGAAGCGATGCCCAAAAGTATGCTGATTATTGGTGGTGGTGCCATTGGCGCTGAGATGGCTCAGGCTTTTTCACGTATGGGTTGTCAGACAACAATCGTCCAGATGGATCCCCATCTGCTGCCCTTTACTGATCGTTTTGCCGGTGAGTTGCTGGAGGAGTGCTTTAAAAAAGAGGGGATTCGTGTTTACAACAGTCGCTCAATCAGTTCCGTTGCCAAAAATGACAAGGGCAACGTCGTCCTGACCACCAAGGAGGGAGAAACCCTTGAAGCGGAGCGTTTGCTGCTGGCTGCCGGCCGGGCGCCGGTGATCGATCACCTGGATCTGGATAAAGCCGGCGTCCAGTACACCCCGAAGGGGATACCGGTAAATGCCAACCTGCAGACCAATATTCCCAACGTTTTTGCGGTGGGGGACTGTAATGGCAATTACCTTTTTTCCCATGCCGCCATGCACCAGGGAATGATCGCCCTGATGAATATTATGCGTCCCTGGCCATTCAAAAAAGACTTCAAAAAGTATGTTGTGCCCTGGACGGTATTTACCGAACCACAGGTTTCGTCGGTCGGGATGCGCGAAGCCGATCTGATAGCTGCCGGTATCAAATATGAGGTGATTGAAGCTAAGCACGCGGACTACGGTGCGGCGATTGCCGAACAGGTCACCACCGGGTCGGTGCGGGTTCTGGCGAGCAAATATGGCAAGGTCTATGGAGCTTCAGTGATCGGCGAGGGTTCTGCAGAAATGATTAATGAGTGGGCCCTGGCGATTCAGAAGAAAATCCGTCTGGTTGATATCATGCTACTGCAGCATTCGTTCCCGAGCATGTCATTCATGAATAAATCGATCGGCGAAATGTGGATGATGGGGATGCTGAAGAATGAAACAATGAAGAAAATGATGACGAAGATGCTGAAATAGCCATCATTCTAAGAGGCAGTTTCAACCCTCCTGTTTTTGCTTAAAGATGCGGGCAGACTATCGATGCGATTGTCTGCCCGCTGGTATTTTTATTGTGCGCATTTTTTGGTTTTACTTCCCTGATGAAAAATATTCCTGTAGAAAATCAGCCTTGAAAGCAGCAAAGTCACCCGCCTCAATGGCCGTGCGCGCTTGTGCCACCATATTCAGATAAAAACGCACATTATGAATGGCCGAAAGGGTTGCTGATAAAATCTCGTTAGCGTTGAACAGGTGATGCAGATAGGCGCGGCTGAAATTGGTGCAGCAATAGCAATCGCAGGAAGGATCGACGGGGAAAAAATCGCGGCGGAAATTGCGATTGGTCAGGCGGATCTTTCCGCGCCTGGTAAACAGGGTTGCGCTACGGGCATAGCGGGTTGGTATGACGCAATCAAACATATCCATGCCGCGCTCAATCGATTCAAGAATATCCTCCGGCAGACCAACCCCCATCAGGTAACGCGGTTTATGCTGTGGCATGTGGGGTTCGGTGTCGTCAACCACTTTTTTCAGCAGTTCCAGCCCCTCACCAACACTGACCCCGCCGATCGCGTAGCCGGGGAAATCCAGAGCCCCAAGCTGCTCAGCGCACTCACGCCGTAAATCCGGGTAGACGCTGCCTTGAACGATGCCGAACAGGGCCTGCTCGGCAGGGCGCTGGTGGTGCTGCAGACAACTTTGAGCCCAGCGCAGGGTTTTTTTGATCGATTTGGCCGAATAGTCATAAGTGGCGGGATAGGGGATACACTCATCGAAAGCCATCATGATATCAGAGCCCAGATCGTTCTGAATCTGCATGGCTTCTTTAGGCCCGAGAAAAATTTCATCACCGGTTCCCTCGTGGCGAAAGTGTACCCCCTCTTCACCAATCTTTTTGTTGGGCAGGGAAAACACCTGAAAACCGCCGCTGTCGGTGAGAATCGGACCTTTCCAGTTCATGAAACGGTGCAAGCCGCCGGCTTTCTTGATTAATGCTTCTCCGGGTTTCAGATGCAGATGATAAGTATTGGAGAGGATAATCTGCGCCTGTGTTTCTTCAACCTGGGCCGGGGTCATGGCCTTTAGGGCCCCATGGGTGCCGACCGGCATGAAAATCGGGGTTTCGATGGTGCCGTGAGGAGTTTCCAAGCGACCGCGACGGGCACGGGTTTGCGGATCTTGCGCAAGCAAGGTAAAGTGAAACATCTGATTTTTCTCCTGTTCAGGCAACATTGCCGGTTGACGCGTCTGACGTATAACAAAATCTACATCTGCTTGCAATCACAACGGAGGTTTCATGCCCCTGTCTGTTACTCCTCCCTCCTGGCTGGATCGTCTCGATTGCGCGCAGGTCACCTATGTGCTGACCCTGGTGGAAGAGGTTGACCTGCCGGCACTGGCGTTGTTGCAACTGCGGCGTGAATTCTCTTCGGTGCTAAAAGAGTTGGATGAACAGTACGGAGGTCAGATTGCCGGCTTGGTGAGTGAGTTACTGTTTCCAGCGCCGGCAATAGATCCAGTCGTACGGCAACAGGTGCAAAAACCAGCCGCTGCTGTTATCCTGTCACCCCATGCGGTAAACCCAGGAATTTTTGCCCGCGGGCATCATTTCAAGCTTCCGACACTTTTTATCGGGGATGGAATCGTCGGCTTTGAAGCCTTTGGCCTGTTACTGCAGGTACTCGGCCAACGTGGTATTTATAAAAGGCAGGGGCGTTTTGATGTCACTACAAATTGTTCACTCCCTGATGTTGTTCCACTGTCCTGGCGATTGCTGCACCAGCCTCTTTCATCAAATCAAGCAATAATTGATATAGTGACTCCAATGAGACTGATAAATAAGGGAAAACCCTTGTTCAGGTTTGACTTTAACAGCTTCTTTACAGCGTTGCAGCGAAGGGTCAATAGTCTTGCCTGCGCTCATGGTCAGGGCGTTAATGATAGCGATGATGAACTTAATGAACTGGCCGCAACCATTGAATGTGACGATAAATCTCTGCGCTGGCAGGATTGGCGGCGACTTGAACAGGGACGCAAGGGGCAGGGGATCGGAGGACTTACGGGAACCTTAACCCTGACCGGAGATGCCCTGGCAGAGGTGTGGTGGTTGCTTGAATTGGGGGAGTTGCTGCAGGTCGGTAAGGGAGCTTCCTACGGCTTTGGTCGTTTCCGCCTGTTGTCATGTTCGTAGACTATCATGTTCTTTTTTTCGTACAATAGTCCGGAAATGAGTTTTTTACTACTGACGGAGGTGAGGTATGTTCTGGTTTGTGTTGTTGCTGATTCTGCTGGGTGGTGGTTTTTATTTCTATCAGCGGATGCTTGCCCTGGAGCAGGAAATTCGTACCGAGCAGCAGCAGGAGAAAGAGCTGCAGGCAAGGCAGGTGAAGCAAGACACCGTCGCTGCTACATCCTCTGAAAAAGAACCCGCAGCGGTGGATGTCACAGCTGACAACCCTGCTACTGAAATAGCAGAAAATCCGATTTTGCAGTTTGTATGTGCGCACCCCGGGGTTGTTCAGGCTGATCTCTATGCCGATCTGCCCCAGCTGAATAAAAAGCAGGCGCAACAGATGATCAGAGATCTGGTCGAGGCGGGAAAGATTCGGCGCGAGCGGTTGGGCAGCTCGTTCAAATTATATCTCGCCTGAATAATCATCGGGGGAACCGTGATACGGTTCCCCCGATGTGGAACAGGACATTATAAGTTTTTCAGACTATAGAAAACCTCTTTGCCGCGGAAGATGGCGGTGTCTTCCAGTTCATCTTCGATCCGCAACAGCTGATTGTATTTGCATACCCGGTCGGTGCGGCACAAGGAACCGGTTTTGATCTGTCCGGCGTTAGTGGCAACGGCCAGATCGGCAATCGTGGTGTCCTCGGTTTCGCCGCTGCGGTGGGAGACAACCGCTGTGTAGCCGGCACGTTTGGCCATTTCGATGGCATCCAGGGTTTCGGTTAAGGTGCCGATCTGGTTGACCTTGATGAGGATAGAATTGGCTATCCCTTTGTCGATCCCCTCTTTAAGGATTTTGGTGTTGGTGACAAACAGGTCGTCGCCGACAATCTGGATTTTATTCCCCAGTTTTTCGGTCATCAGTTTCCAGCCGTCCCAGTCATTTTCAGCCATGCCGTCTTCAATCGAAATAATCGGATAACGCTCCACCAGATCCTCATAAAAAGCCACCAGTTCAGCGGCGGTTTTAAGCGGCTGCTTTTCGTTGGCAAGATGATATTTGCCGTCCTGGTAAAGTTCCGAGGCAGCGACATCGAGAGCCAGTAGAATATCTTCACCCGGTTTATAGCCGGCAGCCTTAATCGCTTCAACGATCACCTCAAGGGCCTCTTCATTGCTCTTCAAGTCAGGGGCAAAGCCACCTTCATCTCCTACGGCGGTATTATAACCTTTGTTTTTCAGCACTTTTTTCAAGGCATGGAAAATCTCGGCACCCATACGCAGCGCTTCTTTAAAACTTTCAGCACCAGCCGGCATGATCATGAATTCCTGAATGTCGACATTGTTGTCGGCATGTTCACCACCATTGATAATATTCATCATCGGCAAGGGGAGTTCTTTGGCGTTGCTACCGCCGATGTACTGATAGAGGGGGAGACCGGCATCTTCAGCTGCGGCTTTGGCGCAGGCCATTGAAACACCAAGCAGTGCATTGGCGCCGAGCTTGCTTTTGAAATCGGTACCATCCAGTTCAAGCAGTTTGCGATCGATACCGATCTGGTCGCTGGCTTCCCACCCTTGCAATTCCACCGCAATAATTTCGTTGACGTGTTCAACTGCTTTGAGTACTCCCTTGCCCAGATAGCGATTCTTGTCGCCATCACGCAGTTCGAGAGCTTCGCGCTCTCCGGTGGATGCGCCACTTGGTACCGCTGCTCTGGCGATCACCCCGGTTTCCAGAGCAACTTCGACCTCAACCGTCGGGTTACCGCGTGAATCCAGAATTTCGCGGGCATAGATATCAATGATTTCGCTCATTTTTGTCCCCTTGTCAGATATGCTGTAAAAAGATATTGTCCACTCGGTCGGCATTGACGGATTGGACCGAAAACGTAAAACTGAACCGTATCTGTTCAGTACCGGATCGGGGATCCTATGTCAAGGGACGCGATTGTTTCCCGTTGGGTCATCCATGACCGCTTGTTGTCGCCGTCCATGGCGACAAACACCCTTGCCACAGGAACCCCGACCCTGCGCAAGGACAGTGGTGAATAGTTACACTGAATCTGCTTATTTATAGCACAGGATCTGTTTTCATTGAGGTCTTTTTATCAGCAAAGAAGATGGAAGAAAAGATGGCCCCGCCAGTTGAGTTAAGCGTTATCGTTCCGGTACTTAACGAAGCCGCAGAACTGCCCGCTTTTCTTGCTGATCTGCGGAGTCAGCGGCAGGTGAATTACGAGCTGATTATCGTTGACGGTGGCTCGACTGATGCAACCCTGGAACTGTTACAATCAGAGCAGGTCCGGTTGATCAGCGCTCCGCGCGGTCGCGGTCATCAGTTAAATGCCGGCGCGGCAAAAGCTCGTGGTGTCTGGCTGCTGTTTCTGCATGTCGACAGCCGCTTTGGCGATCCTCTGGCCTGGCGTAACGGCATAGATTTTTTGTCTCGCAGCAGTAACGGGCGAATCGCCGGTCATTTTTCCTTGAATTTTCTGACCGGTGGACAGAAAAAGAGTAAGGGCTATGATTTTTACGAACGCAAGGCCCGGTCATCAAAATCTGAAACCATTCATGGTGATCAGGGCTTTCTGCTCCATCGTCATCTTAAGCAGCAAGTTGGCAACTTTCGCACCGATCTGCCGGTGATGGAAGATACTGATTTTGCTGAACGGTTGCGTGCAGTCGGGCAGTGGCAATTGCTGCCGGCAGTGATTACCACATCCACCCGGCGTTTTGACGCGGAAGGTTTGTGGCAACGGCAACTTCTTGGCGCCCTGATGATGTGTTTTCGCCATATCGGCTGGCGCGAGTTCTTTGACCGGGCACCAGCAGTTTACCGCCTTCAGTCAGATACCGAGCGCTTGCGTCTGGCCCCTTTTTTTGACCTGATTGCACAATTGCTGGCGACCCTACCGTTAAGGCAGCGCTGGAAACTATGGTTGGCCAGTGGCAGCTATGTT
Organism: Pelovirga sp.; assembly: GCA_046482365.1. GTDB lineage: Bacteria > Desulfobacterota > Desulfuromonadia > Desulfuromonadales > Geopsychrobacteraceae > Pelovirga. The sequence goes on from JAWOFG010000027.1 coordinate 8,548, forward strand.
CGTCGCCATGGCTGGCAGCTGTTCTTTGCTGCTGATTGCCGTCGGGCTTTGCGGCAAGGGCGCTCAACCCGGGACACCCCCGAGGTCTGGCAATTCTGGTGTGTTCCAGTCTATGATTGGCTTACCGACAATTTTTTTGGGCGCGTACTGGCGGCATTGTTGCTGCGTTTGTGGTTTGTTGTCATGCGCAGCTGGTTGCGCCACAACGATACTCCCCGACGCTGCTGATGGCGCTGTTGTTGTTCCGGACGCTGCTGCTGTCTTGTCCCTGATGCGCGGAATGTGCTAAACAATCATAACCACCTTGGAACAACTGTTACTTGCTGCAGCGGTTTACCCTTGTCGCTTTGAACATGGGTCAAGCGGGCCGCCAGGAACCTAAAAAAGGAGAAAATAACGGTGTCAGTTTTTAGTGATTTTAAAGTTAAAGACCTCAGTCTGGCTGAATGGGGGCGTAAGGAAATTCTCCTGGCCCAGGAAGAAATGCCGGGACTGATGGCCTTGCGTGACGAATACGACGGACAGTTCCCGCTTAAAGGGGCGCGGATTACCGGCTCTTTACACATGACGATTCAAACCGCCGTCCTGATCGAGACCCTGATTGATCTGGGAGGCAGGGTGCGTTGGTGTTCGTGTAATATTTTTTCCACCCAGGATCATGCTGCCGCCGCAGTGGCTGTTGGTCGTGAGGGGACGGTTGCCGACCCGGCCGGGGTTCCTGTCTTTGCCTGGAAGGGTGAGAATCTGGAGGAATACTGGTGGTGTACTGAGCAGGCTCTTACCTGGCCTGACGATGAGGTTCCCAACATGATTCTTGATGATGGCGGCGATGCTACCCTCTATGTTCTTAAAGGCAGTGAGTGGGAGCGGGCCGGCTGCCCGGATGTCAGTCATGATGATCCGGAAGACTGGCGCGAGCTGGTTTCTTGCTTGCGTGAATCAATCGCCGCTCATCCCGACAAATGGAGTCGCACTGCGGCTGCTATCAAGGGCGTTACCGAAGAAACCACCACCGGCGTTCATCGCCTTCACCAGATGGCTGAAGAAGGGGTGCTGCAATTCCCCGCGATGAACGTCAACGACGCGGTAACCAAATCCAAGTTTGACAATGTCTATGGTTGTCGGCATTCCCTGGTGGACGGGATCATGCGGGCAACGGATGTCATGTTGTCGGGCAAGGTAGCAGTGATCTGCGGTTATGGCGATGTCGGCAAGGGATGCTGTCAGTCCCTGCGTGGCCAGGGAGCCCGGGTGATCGTTACCGAGATCGATCCTATCTGTGCCCTGCAGGCGTTAATGGAAGGGTACGAGGTCAAGCGGGTAGAAGACGTTCTCGATTTTGCCGATCTTTACATCACCACTACCGGCAACAAGAATGTTATTAACCTTGAGCATATGCGCCAGATGAAGAACAACGCCATTGTCGGCAATATCGGTCACTTTGATAATGAGATCGAGATGAACGCCATCGAAAAAGATCCGACGGTAACGCGGCAGAAAATCAAACCTCAAGTTGATCGCTGGGAATTTGAGGATGGTCATGGTGTTATTGTTCTGGCAGAAGGGCGGTTGTTGAACTTAGGCTGTGCAACCGGCCACCCGAGCTTTGTCATGTCCTGCTCCTTCACCAACCAGGTGATGGCGCAGATTGAGCTGTTTAGTAACACCGACGCTTATGCCAACAAGGTCTATGTCCTTCCGAAGCTGCTGGATGAAAAAGTGGCGCGGCTACACCTGGAGAAGCTTGGGGCCAAGCTGACCGTACTTTCTGATGAACAGTCACGCTATCTGGGGATTCCCGCGGCCGGACCCTATAAGCCGGATACTTATCGCTATTAGTTTCCGAACCGGAAACGGTTCTTTTCCGCCGTGGCGGCGTCAATCTGCGGTCTTGTTTGTGCGGCGTACAAGTACTACGCCTCCGCTCAAGCCCTTGATTTCCTTGCCACAACGAAAAACTCCTCGTTTCCGGTTCGGAAACTGCGTTTTTAGTATTGTACTTTTCTGCTCTTTCAGATAACTACTAATTGCACACTGAAGAACGGCAGCCCGAATATTGGGACTGCCGTTTTTTATTGTTTGACCCCGAGAAAGAGCCAGACCGCCAACATGGTGAAAATCAGATTGGCGGTCCAGGCGGCGAGCAGTGGGGGCAGGGCACCGGCATAGCCGAAGGAGATGACCGCGGATTGAATAATAAAATAGGCGGCTCCGATAGCAAGGCTTAAACCAACCCCGAGCGCCAGATTACTCTGACGACCCCGTTGCAGAGCAAAGGGGATTCCCAGCAACCCCATGACCAGGCCGGTAAAGGGCGCAGCCAGTCGTGCCTGCAGGTCAACACGTTGACGGGTAGCGTCGTAGCCTTCCTGTTCCAACCGCTCTGCCAGTTGCGCTAACTTACGAGCGCTCAGCTCCGCATTAACATCTTCCTCCCGGGCGAAATCATCAATCAGGCGGTCAAGGGCGAGGGGTTGGTTCTCCAGCCGGCGGGTTTGTTGTAATGTGCCTGACTGGGGATCGAAGGAGCGCTCCACCAGGGTTGGTGCCAGCCATTGCTGGTCGCGCAGCTCCGCCTGATTGGCATCAATCCGCCGAACGATGCTTGCTCCCTGACCGATCTCAAAGATGGTAATGCCCTTTAACCTCTGCTCGCGGGTTTGGACCAGGTCGATATTAATGATCTGGTTGTCGCTTCGATACCAGATTTTACTGTGGGTCAGGCCGACCTGCTCACGGCCGCGCAGCTTGACATCCACCAGTTCATTCAAGGTGCGCACGTTCCAGGGTACCAGATATTCATGCACCAGCAGTTGCAGGCCGCACAGCAGGACAATGATCATCAGCAACGGCCGGACAATGCGCACAAGACTGATGCCGCAGGCCCGTAATGCCGTCATCTCGTTGGTGCGCCCAAGTCCGCCCAGGGTCAGAACCATGCTGGTCAATATGGCCAGGGGGAGAATCTGGACAAAAATAAAGGGAATACTGTGCCCCAGGTAGGTCAGGTATTCGCTCAATCCGGCACCGTAATCGATGAAGCGATCGACCTTTTCAAAAAAATCCACCAGCAGATAAATACCGATAAAGGCGCCGCAACACAGGCCCAGAATCTTGAAAAAATAAGATATGATCAGGCGGCTGACAATGCTCATGACCGGTCTCCGCGGCGTTGAAACAGCAGGCGTCGCAGGCTGTGCCATAGGTGCAGGTGAATCAGTACCGGGCGTTCAGTGGCCGTTCGATAAAGGAAAAATGAGCCGCCACTGAGAAACACCAGGTTCGGCAGCCAGAGGATCAGAGCCGCCGGCAATATTCCCTTGTCGGCAAGGGTGCCGGCGAAACTTAAAAGCACGTAATAAACTAGAAAAACCACCAGCGCCAAAGCAAAACCTGCGCCCTTGCCGGAGCGCTGTGATTGCAGGCCGAGGGGGATGCCGACCAGAATCAGTATCAAAGGGGCAAAGGCAATAACAATGCGTTCATGAAGTTCGGCTTCAAGGCGATAACGCTGCTGACCGGGATTAGCAGTCTTTATTGCCTGGTTTAATTCTGTCCACGACATCTCCCCCCGGGAACGGCGGCGTTGACCCTGGCTGATCTGTTCGGAAAAATCGAGATTAATATCATAGTTGTTAAAACGGATGGTCTGGTAAGTATCCTCTCCGGTGCCGGCAGGTTGCCGGTGGATTTCGCCGTTACGCAGGCGCAGGGTCAGGATCAGACTTTCCGGGTTACTGATAAAAAGCCCTTCACCGGCAGTGATCGTTGTTGCTTCTGCGTCGTTGCGCTCATCGGAGATAAAGACATCGCGCATGATCCCCTGACGCTCATCAAGGCCCTGGGCGTAAAGGACGATACCAGGCATGTCATCATTGAAGACCCCGGGTTTGATGCTGACATTGAGGCTGGTTGAAGCAATCTCAAAGACTTTGCTGCGCAGGGCGCTTTTGCTGGCCGGCTCAATCACCAGGGTGATCACTGCAGTCATCAGGGTAAAAAACAGCGCCAGAAATGCGACCGGTTTAACCATGGAATAGAGGCTGATGCCGGAAGCCTTCATGGCGATATATTCGCTGTCCGCCGAGAATCGGCCGAAAGCAAGAAGAATGCCGAGGAGAAACGACAAGGGAACAGTAACGCTTAAAAAAGTTGGCAGTAAAAAAGCGAACAAGGCAATGATGTCCAGTGCCGGAACCCCTTTACTGATGATCATCTCGGTCAGGCGTGGAATGCGTCCGAGGAGAACAACAAAGGAGAAAATCAGCAGACTCATGATTGCAGGGACGCTGATTTCCCGCAAAATATATCGATGGATTCGTTGTTGTGACATGGGCGGCGATGTTATTACAGTGGTGAGTCTGTGTAAATACATCAAAAGCGATGTTGGCCGGTCAATACCATTTTCATCCAGTCAATGCGTTAACCAAATAGTCTTTCTTGTCAGCTGTGTTTTTTCTTGCCTGGATCCGGGCTGAAATGCTATATGTCTGCACTTGTCCAAATACGCACGCCTCGTGATTCAGACAGGCTGGTTCCCTTTGGGGTCCTGCTGAAACAGATCGGGGCGGAGGATTCAAAACCTGACGAACAAGGAGAAAAGAACAATGGCACAAATTTCCATGAAACAAATGCTCGAAGCCGGTGTCCACTTCGGCCACCAGACCAAACGCTGGAACCCGAAAATGAAGCCCTATATTTTTGGCGCTCGTAACGGGATTTATATCATCGACCTGCAAAAGACGGTGCGCTATTTTCGTACGGCCTGTCAGTTCATTCAGGATACTGTCGCCGCCGGCGACAAGGTCCTGTTTGTCGGTACCAAAAAGCAGGCTCAGGATGCGATCAAGGAAGAGTCACTGCGTGCCGGCCAGTATTTTGTTAACAATCGTTGGCTGGGTGGTATGTTGACCAACTTCACCACGATCAAGGCCAGTATTGATCGCCTTAAAAAAATCGAAGCCATGGCAGCCGATGGTACCCTCGATCAGTACACCAAAAAAGAAGCCCTGCAGCTTGATCGTGAGCGTGAAAAGCTCGAAAAAAACCTCGGCGGCATCAAGCACATGAACAAGCTTCCCGGCGCTATATTTATTATTGACCCGAAAAAAGAAGCGATTGCGGTACAGGAAGCCAAAAAACTTGGTATTCCCGTTGTTGCTGTTGTCGACACCAACTGTGATCCGGACAACATTGATTACATTATCCCCGGCAACGATGATGCCATCCGCGCCATCCGTTTGTTTGCCAACCTGATCTCTGAATCTTGTGTTGAAGGTGCAGAGCGCCAGAAAGTTAAAAAGCAGACCGAAGCTGAAGGCAAGGATGAGGTTGTCGCAGCCGAAGAAAAACCTGAAAAAATTGTGGCTGCTGCCGATGTTGAAGTAGCAGAGCCGACTGCAACAGAGCCGACTACAACAGAGCCGACTACAACAGAGCCGACTACAACAGAGCCGGCTGCAACCGAATAATTTACACCAATTAAATAATTATCGCAGGCCCAGCGGCCGGGCTGACAGGTCCGGCCGTTCTTTTGAGTGTCACATCAGCTGCAGGTTGTTTGAGCCTGCTTTAAAAATAGGGAGGAAACAGTGAGCATAACAGCAGCCATGGTTTCTGAGTTGCGCAAGGCAACCGGAGCCGGAATGATGGATTGTAAAAAAGCCTTGACCGAAACTGCCGGCAACATGGAAGAAGCGATCGATTTTCTGCGCAAGAAAGGGCTTTCCGCTGCCGCCAAGAAATCCGGCCGCGTTGCTTCTGAAGGGATTGTCGCTGCAGGATCGAAAGGGGCAGTCGGTGCGATAGTCGAGATTAACGCCGAAACGGATTTTGTCGCTAAAAATGACGCATTCCAGGAATTTGTCAATGGTGTCCGCGATATTGTTCTAGCTAATCCGGTTGCCGACGTAGAAGCTCTCAATGCGATGGTCTATCCCGGTAGCGGTCGTACTGTTGCCGAGGAACTGACCCATCAGATTGCGACCATTGGCGAAAACATGAGCGTTCGCCGTCTGGCTCGCATCGATGCGGGTGAAGGTGTGGTGGCCTCCTATGTTCACGGGGCCGGTAAAATCGGCGTCCTGGTTGAACTGAAAACCAGCGCAAAGGATGAACGCGTTAATGAGCTCGGAAAGCAGATTGCAATGCATGTAGCTGCTGCCTCGCCGCAATTTCTCAAGCGCGATGAGGTGCCAAGCGAGATCGTTGAAAAAGAAAAAGAGATCATGCGGGTCAAAGCGCTGGAAAGTGGCAAGCCGGAGAATATCGTCGAGAAAATTATCACCGGCCAGATCAACAAGTTTTTTGGCGATGTTTGCCTGTTAGAGCAGGCCTTTGTCATTGATCCTGATCAGACTGTGCAGAAGATTGTTGACGCCTGTGCCAAAGAGCTTGGCACTCCGGTCACCCTGAGTAGCTATGTGCGTTTCCAGCTCGGCGAGGGAATCGAGAAAAAGGCCGATGATTTTGCGGCTGAAGTTGCAGCAATGAGTAAATAAGAGGGAATTACCAACAGGAGCAGCTTGTGGCAACCATCAAATATAAAAGAATACTGTTAAAACTCAGTGGTGAAGCACTGGCCGGCGAGCAGGGCTACGGTATCGATCCGGTTGTTATTAACGGCATTGCTGCCGAGATCAAAGAGGTTGTTGATCTTGGTGTTGAGGTTGCCCTGGTGATCGGGGGAGGGAATATCTTCCGTGGTGTGGCGGCCTCTTCCAAGGGAATGGATCGTGCCAGCGCTGATTATATGGGCATGCTGGCTACCGTAATGAACAGCCTGGCGATGCAGGACGCGCTCGAAAAACAGGAGGTTGATACCCGCGTCCAGTCGGCCATCGATATGCAGCAGATTGCCGAGCCCTATATTCGACGTCGGGCGGTCAGACACCTGGAAAAGGGGCGTGTGGTTATTTTCAGCGCCGGTACCGGCAATCCATACTTTACTACTGACACCGCCGCCAGTTTGCGTGCCATGGAGATTCACGCCGACGTCATCCTCAAGGCCACCAAGGTCGACGGTATCTATTCCGCCGACCCCAATAAGGACAAAGACGCCATCAAGTTGCCGACCCTGACCTATCTGGAGGTATTACAGAAGGGACTGCAGGTGATGGATGCGACAGCGACGTCCCTGTGCATGGACAACAATTTGCCGATGATTATTTTTGACATGACACGCCGTGACAATATAAAAAAGGTTGTTCTTGGTGAACGGATCGGCACCATTGTCAGAGGAGGTAACAGCAATGATTGATGAAGTTCTTAAGGAAGCGCGTAGCGGCATGGACAAGGCGATCAAGGCCTTGAAAAAGGAAATGACCAAGGTACGTACCGGTCGGGCCAGCACGGCCCTGCTCGATGATGTCAAGGTCGAATACTATGGTGTTCCAACCCCCTTAAGTCAGGTTGCGACCCTGTCAGCTCCGGAAGCGCGTTTGATTACCGTTCAGCCGTGGGAGAAAAACCTGCTGCCGGCTATTGAAAAAGCCATCTTCAAGGCTGATATTGGTCTGACCCCCTCCTCTGATGGTCAATTGATCCGTTTGCCGGTGCCGGCGTTGACCGAAGAACGACGGCTGGAAATGGTCAAACTGATTAAACGCATGGCGGAGGATGCACGAATTTCCGTGCGCAATGCCCGGCGGGATGCCAATGAAAATCTCAAAATGCTGGAAAAAGAAAAAGAAATCACCGAAGACGAGCAAAAACGCGGCGAAAAAGATGTTCAGCTGTTGACCGATGAATATATCAGCAACATCGAAGTGGTGATACAGAGCAAGGAACGGGAGTTGCTGGAGGTTTGATGATGGCTGTTCTGTTACGCCAAAGGAGAGACATGATGGCATTGAAGATTACTGAGGACTGTATCGGTTGCGGTACCTGCGTTGATCAATGTCCGGTAGCTGCTATCGTTGAGTCCGGGGAAATTTTTACCATTACTGATGATTGTAACGAATGTTGTGCCTGCGTCGACTCATGCCCGGTCAATGCGATCGTTAAATGAACATCTTGTGAGCGGGATGATCGAAAGAGCGTTTTTTAACGCTCTTTTTTTTTGACGGCAGGCAGTTTATTCTGTCACTTGAGGACAAGTTGAGTTGTCGCTTTTTAACTTGTCATGTTACTTTGCCCTGCGACTAAACAACCGGTGGGGAATTGATCAGCAATGATGCAGAGCAATCAGGAATCAGAAATTAACAAGCTCCCTGCCCATGTAGCCATCATTATGGACGGTAACGGGCGTTGGGCCCGGCAGCGTGGTCTGCCCCGGATTGCCGGTCATCAGCAGGGGGTTGAAGCGGTGACCAGGGTGGTTGATGCCTGTGCCCGCAACGCTGTGCGCTATTTAAGTCTGTTTGCTTTCAGTTCCGAGAACTGGGGCCGTCCCCGGCAGGAAGTCGATGCCCTGATGGTATTACTCCTGGAGTATCTGTCCTCACAACGGCAAAAAATGCTTGATAACGGGATTCGGCTAAGGGTTATTGGTGACCTTTCGCGCATGACCACAGCGGTCCGGCAAGCCATTGCCGAGGCGGTACAGGCAACCTCTGCCGGCACGGGATTGAATCTGGTCCTGGCCCTGTCCTATGGCGGTCGCGATGAGATTCTGCGGGCGGTCAAGCGGATTATCGCACAGGTTCAAGCCGGCGATCTGGATCCCGATCAGCTCGATGCTGATACCTTTGCCGCCAGCCTTGATCTGGCCGACATGCCGCCGGCGGATCTGATGATCCGCACCAGTGGTGAAATGCGGCTGAGTAATTTTCTGCTCTGGCAGTCCGCCTATACCGAGTTCTATTTTACCGATGTCTTGTGGCCTGATTTTAACCTGGAAGAGCTGAATAAGGCGTTTGCTGATTACTATCAACGTCGTCGGCGCTTTGGCTTGACCGACGATCAGCTTCTGCCCTGATGTCGAATTAAAGGAGGTCGACCATTAAACAACGTCTGATCACTGCCGCTATTGCGCTGCCGCTGCTGGTCTTGCTGCTGGGGTTGGCCCCACCGGCAATCCTTACGCTCTTTGTTACCCTGATTGTTTTTCTGGCGTTGGTTGAATTCAATCGGATGGGCATGAAACAGGAGCAGGTCTTTGTTCAGTGGTTTGCTGCGGCCCTTGGTGCCGCCCTTGTCCCTTTGGTTTTCTTTAATCAACTGGCATGGCTGGCGCTTTTTTTGACCGTCGTTTTTCTGGTTTTGGCCCTGTTCTTTCTGCTGCGCCCTGGAACCCTGGTGCGTGTTCATCATCATTTTGGCTGGATCTGTCTGGGTCTTATCTATATTGCCTTACTGCTGGGGCATCTGGTGCCGCTGCGCATGCTCGACGATGGCCGCCAATGGATTTTTCTTACTCTGGTTGTCGTCATGTGCTGTGATACCTGCGCCTATGTTGTCGGAAGTCGTATCGGCAAGCGCAAGCTCTATCCCCTGATCAGCCCTAACAAGAGTGTAGAAGGGGCCGTCGGCGGCATTGTCGGCGCAGTTGTCGGGGCACTGCTATCAAAATTCGTGTTTTTCCCTGCCATCGGCATCTGGCCGGTTGTTGCTGTCGGTCTGCTGTTAGGTGTCGTCGGTCAGATTGGCGATCTGTTTGAGTCGATGTTGAAACGGGCTTGTGAGGTGAAGGATTCGGGAAATCTGATTCCTGGTCATGGTGGGATGCTTGACCGCCTTGACAGCCTGCTGTTTGCCTTCCCCCTGGTCTACTATGTTGCTTGCGGATATTTTGGTGGTTAGGGGGGGGCGATGAAGAACATCGCTGTTCTGGGATCGACTGGTTCCATCGGGGTCAGCACTCTACAGATTGTTGAGGAGTTCCCTGACGCCTTTCAGATTGTTGCTTTGACGGCCGGATCCAACCTTGATCTGCTATGCATACAGGCAAGAAAATTCCGGCCGCTCATGGTGGCAGTGATCAACAGCCAAGATGCCGACAGCGTCAGGGAGCGATTAAGTGACCTGAATGTCGAGGTTTGCTGTGGGGTCGAGGGGATGATCCAGTGCGCTACCCTTGATCCGGCCGATATGGTGGTTGCAGCGGTAGTGGGGGCGGCCGGACTGGTGCCGACCATGGCAGCCATTCAGGCCGGTAAGGATATCGCCCTGGCCAACAAGGAAACGCTGGTGATGGCCGGCAGCCTGATTATGGAAGAGGTCAGCCGGCAAGGGGTTAAATTATTGCCGGTCGACAGCGAACACTCGGCTATTTTCCAGGCCTTGGCCGGCCACCATCATGGCGATATCAGACGTCTGATTTTAACCGCCTCCGGCGGACCCTTTCGTGAGCGACCGGCCGCTGGATTCAGCCGGATTACCCCCGCTCATGCCCTGGCTCATCCCAACTGGAGTATGGGAAAAAAAATCACTATCGATTCTGCCACCCTGATGAATAAGGGGCTGGAGGTTATCGAGGCGCATTGGTTGTTCGCCGTGCCAACGACGATGATCGACGTTCATATCCATCCGGAAAGTATTATCCATTCCATGGTAGAATACGTCGATGGATCTGTTATTGCTCAACTTGGTGTGCCGGACATGAAAACACCGATTGCCTACGCCCTGTCGTGGCCTCAGCGCTTGCCGCTGAACCAGCCTGGCCTTGATCTGTGCCAACTGGGAAAACTGAATTTTTCTGCCCCCGACTTGCAGCGTTTCCCCTGTCTGGCTCTGGCCTACCAGGCCCTTGAGTCAGGGGGCACCTTGCCGGCGGTGATGAATGCTGCCAACGAAGTAGCGGTGGCGGCGTTTCTTAATGAGCAAATCTTGTTCACCGACATTCCCGAGTTGATCAAGCGGGTGATGGCGTGTCACTCGCCGGAAGTGGTCACTACCGTCGAACGTGTATTGCAGGCAGACCGCTGGGCGCGTGGTCGTGCCCGTGAATTTATTGCTGGAGGTTTGACATGACCACCGTTGTTGCCGGTATTTTGATGCTCGGCTTTCTGGTTTTAGTTCATGAACTCGGTCATTTTACCGTTGCGAAAATGTGTGGGGTCAAGGTCCTGAAGTTTTCCATTGGGTTTGGCCCCAAACTGGTCTCATATCGCTATGGTGAGACAGAATATCTGATCTGTGCGGTTCCCCTGGGAGGGTATGTCCAGATGCTGGGTGAGGGCACGGGCATTGAGGGTGAGGCAAGCGTTGAAGCGGCAGGGGATCATGACAGATCCTTCGCTGCCAAGCCGGTATCTCGACGCCTGGCGATTGTTGGTGCCGGGCCCCTGATGAACTTGTTGTTGCCGTTGTTGATTCTGCCGATTTCGTTCATGATCGGTGTGCAGATGCCAACCTATGTTGAAGAACCGGCCTGTATCGGCTATGTCCTGCCCGACTCCGATGCCGATCGTGGTGGTTTTTTGGCTGGTGATTGTTTGCTGGCTGTCAATGGCGAACCAATCGAACACTGGAATGCTGCTAATCTGCGCTTTGTCAGCGAGGCCGGGTCACCCCTGCTGTTTGATGTCAATCGTGATGGCCGACAGGTACAGGTGCTGTTAGCGGCTGACAACAACAGTCTGGAAGGAATGCAGGGGCTGGGAATGATGCCTGAGCTGGCCGCCCGTATCGGTGGTGTGGCGCCGGGTATGGCGGCAGATCAGGCCGGCTTGCAGGTCGGTGATCGGATTCTGCGCATTGAAGGTCAAACCGTTGACTCCTGGTACGATTTGCGGGAACTGATCCAAACGACGCAAGGGACAGCGGTTGATGTTCTGCTTGAACGTGATGGGCGTGAATTTTCAGTTGTCATGACCCCGGAACAGCGTGAAGACGATGGTGATTTTCTGCTGGGGGTAGCACCGCAGCATGAGCTTGAACTAAAGCGTTTTGGACCGGTTGCCGCCTTTCGTGAAGGGGCCGCAAAAACCGGCGAATTGATTGAATTGACCATCGTCTTTATTCAAAAACTCTTTACCGGAAATGTCTCAGCTAAAAATATTGGTGGACCTATCACCGTGGTTCAGGTGGCCGGTCAGGCTGCACAGACCGATATTGCCGCGATTTTGACGGTGCTGGCGTTTATTTCTATCCAGTTAGGGATATTGAACCTGTTACCGATTCCGATCCTTGATGGTGGCCATATTCTCTTCTATCTCTTTGAGTTGATTACCCGCCGACCGGTTTCCATGCGCGCCCGTGAGATTGCTCAGCAGATTGGTCTGGCGATGCTGTTGATGCTGATGGTGCTGGCATTTTACAACGACATCATCCGTCTTTGGGGTTGAGCTGATGATGGTAAATAGCCCCCGGATTCTAGCATTGGATACCTCCTCACAGGTGAGTAGCGTCGCTCTGTGTCAGGCCGAGGTGCTGGTGGCGGAATCTGCCCTTAATCTGCGCAGTACGCATAGCCAGAGCCTGCTGGCCCAGATTGACGATCTGCTCAAGGCGGCCGGTTGGAACCTGGCAGATCTGGATCTGCTGGCTGTGGTGGCAGGACCCGGTGCCTTTACCGGCGTGCGCATCGGCGTGGCAACCATTAAGGGGTTGGCCCAGGTGCTCAACCAGCCGATAGTCTGTGTCTCTTCTCTGGCCGCAGTAGCGATGAATCTGCCCTTATTGTCACGCCCGCTTTGCGTTTTAGTTGATGCCCGAAAGAAAGAGGTCTATAGCCAGCAGTTTCAACTGCAGGATGGATTTCCCCGATCTTTAAATCAGGCCCGCGTAATTGCGCCCCACAAGGTACTGGTTGATCTTCCGAAGGATAGCTGTTTTGTAGGTGATGGAGTTGCCGTTTACCACGAGCTTATTTTGCAACATGGATTTGAACCGACGGCCCTGGCACCTGCCTGCTGTCATCCTATTCAGGCCTCCAGGGTTGCTGCTCTGGCCTTGCAGGATTATTTCAAGGATCTGACTCAGCGGCCCGAAGACGTGGTGCCGACCTATATCAGGCCGTCGGATGCTGAGCTCAACAGGCAGAACAACAATGTTGGTTAGCGCCGGGTTAGGTGTTGACTTTTTATAACTGATCTGGTTAATTTCAAACAGGTCAAAACCCCTAAACGTCAACAACGTGGAGGTTCCTATGGATATTGATCAAAACCTTTTGCAGAGCCTTATTGACAACAACCCAAGGTTCCGTATGCTTTATGAAAACCACAACTTACTTGAAAAACAGCTCCAGGAATTTGAAAAACGTCCCTTTCTTTCCGCAGATGAAGAAATCGAAAAAAACAAGGTCAAAAAATTAAAGCTGATCGGCAAAGATGAAATGGAGGATATCGTTCAGTCCGTTACTGTTTGATCGTGCTTCAACATTACGATTTGTTTTAATACAGCAAAGGGTTTAAGCGGGCGCTTAAGCCCTTTGCTGTATTTGAGGGGCAGGTTTTAAACAATTTCATTGCTAATCTTTAGCTCTTGACCATAAGGCAGGTGAAAAAAATGACTAAAAGAAGTGATGCTATTACCAAGGGTTTTGAACGCACCCCTCACCGTGCATTGTTGAAAAGTACCGGTGTACCCAATGATCAAATGGATCGTCCTTTCATCGGGATTGCTTCATCCTTTACCGATCTGATTCCCGGCCATACCGGGATGCGTGACCTTGAACGTTTTATTGAAAAGGGAATCCATACCGGTGGCGGATATTCCTTTATTTTCGGGATTCCCGGTGTTTGCGACGGCATCGCCATGGGACACAAGGGGATGCATTATTCCTTGCCGACGCGGGAATTGATTGCTGATATGGTTGAGTCGATCGCTGAAGCCCATCGTCTTGATGGTCTGGTCCTGCTGACCAACTGCGACAAGATCACACCGGGAATGCTGATGGCTGCGGCACGCCTCGATATTCCCTGTATTGTTGTCACCGCCGGGCCTTCTCTGACCGGCGCTGGTCGCAACGGCCGGCGTTTTTCCTTTGTCACCGATACCTTTGAGGCGATGGGGCAGTACAAGGCCGGGGTGATTGATGAAAAACAGCTGTTTGAATGTGAAGAGAGCGCCTGCCCGACCGCCGGTTCCTGTCAGGGGATGTTTACCGCCAACACCATGGCGGTGCTGACCGAAACCCTTGGCATGAGTTTGCCCCGTTGTGGTACGGCCAGCGCCGTATCATCGCTGAAGCGGCGTATTGCCTTTGCCTCAGGTGAGCGCATCGTCGGACTGGTGCGCGATCAGATTACTCCGCGTCAGATTCTCACCCGTGCTGCCTTTGAAAATGCGATTCGGGTTGATCTGGCCCTTGGTGGTTCGAGCAATACGGTCCTGCATCTGCTCGCTATTGCTCACGAGGCCAGGATTCCCCTGCCGCTGGAACTGTTTGACGAGCTTGGTAAAACCACCCCGCAACTTGCACATATGAACCCCGGTGGCCCCAATTTTATGGAGGACCTCGACACCGCCGGGGGAGTTCTGGCGGTACTCTATCAGTTGCGTGAGCAGATCAGCGATAATCCTACCCTGCTCGGACCGAGTATTCATCAGTTGATTGCTTCGGTGGCGGAAGTTGACGAAGAAGTCGTACGCCCCGTCTCATCGCCGATTCGTCCGGAAGGAGGGCTGGCGGTCTTAAAAGGTAACCTGGCGCCGCAAGGGGCGATTGTCAAGCAGTCCGGGGTATCGGAAAAAATGATGACATTTAGTGGTCAGGCCCGCTGCTACAATTCAGAGGAAGATGCCATGGCAGCACTGCTGGCTGGTGAGATTGTCGCCGGCGACGTTGTTGTGATTCGCTACGAAGGGCCCAAAGGCGGACCGGGGATGCGTGAAATGCTGGCTCCGACAGCAACCCTCATGGGGTTAGGGCTTGGAGACAGTGTCGCTCTGATTACCGACGGACGTTTTTCCGGCGGCACCCGGGGACCCTGTGTCGGCCATATCTCACCCGAGGCGGCCCAGGGAGGACCGATCGCTCTGGTACGTGATGGCGATACCATCATCCTCGATATCCCTGCCCGCTCTCTCGAACTTGTGGTCGCACCCGCTGAGCTGGAACAGCGCCACAGAGAATGGCAGGCGCCGGAACCTAAAATCAAGACCGGCTGGCTGGCACGCTATGCTAAGGTTGTTACCAATGCAGCAACCGGAGCTGTATGTAATGTTGACTAAAGGTGGTTGACAGCTGATACGCTGTTTTTATGAACATATCTATTTTTACTGAAGTCACATCGAGGAGATAAAACAATGAAGCTGACCGGGTCGCAAATTTTGCTCGAGTCGTTAAAATGTGAAGGCGTGGATACCATTTTTGGCTATCCCGGTGGGGCGGTTATCAATATCTACGATGACCTCTATGAATCTTCAATCAATCATATTCTTACCCGGCATGAACAGGCCGCCGTGCATGCCGCTGACGGTTATGCCCGTTGTACCGGGCGGGTCGGTGTTGTCCTTGCCACCAGTGGCCCCGGCGCGACCAATACGGTAACCGGAATTGCCACTGCTTACATGGACTCCATTCCGCTGGTTATTATCACCGGTCAGGTGCCCACCCCGCTGATCGGTAATGATGCTTTTCAGGAAGCGGATATCTGTGGGATTACCCGCCCCTGCACCAAGCACAATTTTCTCGTCAAGAATATCCGTGATCTTGCCCGAACTGTGAAAGAAGCTTTTTACATCGCTCGCACCGGTCGTCCCGGGCCGGTATTGATTGACTTTCCCAAGGATATTCAGGTTGCCGGCCTGGAGTTCAACTATCCGGATACGGTTGACCTGCGTGGCTACAAACCCACCTATTCGGGGAATTTCCGGCAGATTGAAAAAGCCGCTAAAATGATCCTGGAGGCACGCCGTCCCGTTCTGTATGTCGGCGGTGGGATTAATCTTTCCGGTGCCAATGCCGAGCTTCTGGCGCTGGCTGAATTGACCCGGATTCCGGTTGCCACCACCCTGATGGCGATGTCGGCTTTTCCCCAGCGCCATCCGTTGGCCCTTGGAATGTTGGGAATGCATGGAACCTTCTGTGCCAACATGTCGGTGACAGAGTGCGATCTGCTCATTGCTATCGGTTCACGTTTTGATGATCGGGTGACCGGTCGTATCGACAGTTTTGCTGAGAAAGCAAAAATAATCCATGTTGATATTGATCCCACCTCGATCAAGAAAAATGTCGCTGTTGATTTGCCGATTGTCGGTGATCTGCTCGATGTTTTGAGCAAATTAAAAGCCTCCCTTGAGCAGAAGACAGAACAACTTGGGGTATTCTGTGAGCACTTGCGGGAGTGGCAGTCACACATCGCGACATGGCGTGAACGTCACCCCATGGCCTATCAACCTTCCGATACGGTGATCAAACCACAGTACGTGATTCAGAAGTTACGGGAACTGTCCCATGACGATGCGATCATTACCACGGAAGTCGGCCAGCATCAGATGTGGACGGCGCAGTTCTTCAGTTTCACTCAGCCCCGCACCTTTCTGACCTCCGGGGGCCTTGGAACCATGGGGTTTGGCCTGCCGGCAGCGTTAGGAGCTCAGGTTGCCTTCCCCGAGCGGCAGGTGATTGATATTTCCGGTGATGGATCATTTCAGATGAATTCACAGGAACTGGCGACCCTGGTGCAGTACCAGTTACCGGTGAAGATTGTTATTTTAAATAATAATTATCTGGGGATGGTACGCCAGTGGCAGCAGATGTTTTTTGACAAGCGTTACAGTCAAACCGTCATGGAACTGCCGATCGATTTCGTCAAGCTGGCGGAAGCTTATGGCGCGGTAGGATTTAATGCCACTCAGGTCGATGAAGTAGAAACGGTTATCCGCAAAGCATTTGCTACCCCGGGACCGGTGCTGATGAACTTCAAGATATCACGTGAAGAAAATGTGCTACCGATGGTCCCGGCCGGTAAGGCGATCCACGAAATGGTGCTGGCGTCCTGATTTTATTATTGATGATATGAGCTCAATGCCTCAGAGGAGAGAGAACGAGGATGAAACATACAATTTCTGTGCTGGTTGAGAATGAATTTGGAGTACTTTCACGCATATCGGGACTTTTTTCCGGACGGGGATTTAACATCGAAAGCCTTTCTGTCGCTCCGACCCTTGAACCCAATACCTCGCGGATGACGATTGTCACCACCGGTGACGATCGCATCCTCGAGCAGATTACCAAGCAACTGAATAAACTGATTTCAACCATTAAGGTGGTCGATTTTACCAGTAAAGACTTTATCGCCAGAGAGTTGGCGTTGATCAAGGTAGCGACAGAAGCCGATACCCGCGCCGAAGCGTTACGGATCGTCGATATCTTTCGCGCAAAGGTCATTGACGTTACTCCCAAAACCTATACCATTGAAATTACCGGTGCACCCGCTAAAATTAATGGTATATTAGAACTGTTACGCCCCATGGGGATCAAGGAGGTTGTGCGTTCCGGGCCGGTTGTTATTGGTCGTGGAGCCAAGGGTGTCAGCGGCTGATAGCAACTAAAAACCTTTCTTTACAGGGAGTATTATGTACAAAACAGATCAGTTTATTGCTCGCGAAGGCTATCCCTTTATTGTCCTGTTTGGTTTTGTGACCCTTGTTTTTGCCTTGCTGGGCTGGACCTTTGTCACCCTGATCCTATTATTTCTGACCCTTTTCACCACCTATTTTTTTAGAGATCCGGTGCGCGTCGTTCCGGTGGAAGAGGGGGTTCTGGTGGCCCCTGCCGATGGCAAGGTGATTTTTGTCGGTGAGGTTGACGAGGAGCGGTTCTTCAATGCTCGTGTTACCAAGGTCAGCATTTTTATGTCGGTGTTTGATGTCCATATCAACCGCGTACCCTGTGACGGCAAGGTTGTAGACATGTTTTACAATAAAGGAGAATTCGTCAACGCCTCCTACGATAAGGCCAGTGAAAGTAACGAGCAGTCCGGCATTCTGCTTGAAACAAGTGCCGGCCCCCACATTCTTTTTGTCCAGATTGCCGGTTTGATCGCGCGCCGAATTATCACTTACCCGGTCATCGGTGATATGATTGAGCGTGGTGCGCGCTATGGGCTGATCCGTTTTGGTTCACGGGTGGATCTCTATCTGCCAAGCCGGATCGATGTCAGTATTACCCTGGGTGAGCGGACGGTAGCAGGAGAAACTATTTTGGGACGTTTTAACTGATGGAAGAAGAAAAGTTGCGAAGCGAAAAGCGTGAGAACCTGCGCAAAGGCGTTTACCTGCTGCCGAACCTGATCACCGCAGCAGGGATCTTTGCCGGCTTCTATGTCATCATCTCGACCATTGACGGTAATTATAACCGAGCTGCCTGGTTTATCCTGTTAGCGGCCATTTTCGATGGTCTGGATGGTAAGGTCGCACGCCTGACCGGAACGACCAGTAAGTTTGGCGTCGAGCTTGATTCTCTCGCCGATGTGATCTCTTTCGGTGTTGCTCCGGCGGTTCTGCTTTACGACTGGGCGCTGCGTCCTTATGGTAAGTTGGGGTGGCTGGCGGCGTTTCTTTTTGTTATCTGCGGAGCTTTACGTCTGGCGCGCTTTAATGTCCAGGTGACCACGGTTGAATCACGACGCTTTGTTGGTTTGCCGATTCCGGCCGCCGCTTGCATTGTAGCAACCTGCGTGCTGTTGTTTTATCAACTCGGTGGAACCGGTACGATCCGCATGGTGTCGATGGTGCTGCTGGTATTTATCCTGGCATTTCTCATGGTCAGTAATGTTCCTTATGTTTCCTTCAAGGATCCGGAACTCTTCAAACGTCAGCCCTTTCGGATGCTGGTTTTGTCGATCATGCTGTTGATCGTGATTATTGCCAAACCGGAAGTGATGCTGTTTTTGATCGGCATTGTCTATCTCGCCTCGGGACCGGTTAGTTATTATTATTCCCGTCGCAGTAAGCAACAGCAGGATCCTCCTTCTGAGGTTGAATCTTGATTGCATAAGAGAGGAATTGGTAAAAGCAGAACGGGATTATAAATCTTCTTGACTTGATAACCACTTTTAGGTTGAATCTGACCCATAGACGTTATGGTAAAAGCGATGAAGAGGAGTAGTAGGCGTCGCATCCGTTCGTGAGAGCCGGTGGTGCTGAGAACCGGTACGGAAAAACGCTGAACTCGCCTTGGAGCTGCAGAGATGAATGATCAGTAATCTTTGCCGTGACCCTGCGTAAAGGGGAAAACAAGGTCTGTCCGGCAACAGCGACAGATGAATCAGGGTGGTACCGCGAAGCTTTTTTAGGCTCTCGCCCCTGTTGGTTACGGGGGGAGAGTTTTTTTTATGCCTGATATTTCATCAAAAAGGGGGTGGTTCCGGCGTGGAATCGGACCTGGGTGAGCTAACGCTGATCAGATTTCCTGAACGAATAAAAACATTAATGTACCGTCCCGCAGGTTTCTGCAGGATCGATGCTGACAAGGAGTAAACAATGGCACAGGCAGATAGAATCATTATTTTCGATACAACCTTGCGCGATGGCGAACAGTCCCCCGGCGCGAGTATGAACATTGAAGAAAAAATCCGGATCGCCCAACAACTCGAACGACTCAACGTTGATGTCATGGAGGCGGGTTTTCCCATTGCTTCTGACGGTGACTTTGAGGCGGTTAAAAAGGTTGCCCAGACGGTCAAAAAGGCCCAGATCGCAGGACTGTCGCGGGCCAACAATATGGATATTGACCGCGCCTGGGAGGCGCTCAAATACGCCGGTGACCGAGGGCGGATTCATACCTTTATTGCCACCAGTGATATTCATATGCAGTACAAGCTCAAGATGAGTGAACAGCAGGTGCTTGATACGGCCGTGGCTGCAGTTAAGCGCGCTGCCGGCTACACCCCCAACGTTGAATTTTCGGCTGAAGATGCGGTGCGTACCCGTTTGCCGTTTCTTGCCAAGGTGATCAAGGCGGTGATTGAGGCTGGAGCTACCACTGTGAATATTCCGGACACGGTTGGCTACACTATCCCTTCTGAATATTCTGAAATCATTCGCTATTTAAAGGAACATGTCAGCAATATCGAGCAAGCCATTATTTCGGTTCACTGTCATAACGACCTTGGACTGGCCGTTGCCAACTCTCTTGCGGCTGTGCAGGCCGGCGCGCGTCAGGTTGAGTGTACTATTAATGGAATCGGTGAGCGGGCCGGCAACTGTTCGCTGGAAGAGGTCGTAATGACCCTGAAAACCCGCCAGGATATTCTTCCCTATCAGACTGATGTGACGACTGAGCAAATTACTCCCACCAGTAAACTGTTGTCGAATATTACCGGTATCCTGGTTCAGCCTAACAAGGCGATTGTCGGTGCCAATGCTTTTGCCCACGAGGCCGGCATCCATCAGCATGGGGTGTTAATGGAAAAAACGACCTACGAAATCATGACGCCGGAGTCAGTGGGTTTGAACCAGAACAAGCTGGTGCTCGGCAAGCACTCAGGCCGTCACGCCTTTATCGATCGCCTCAAGCAATTAGGATATGATCTGACCCGGGAAGAAATCGAAAAGGCCTTCATACGTTTCAAGACCCTTGCCGATATGAAAAAAGAGATCTTTGACGAGGACCTTGACGCCATTGTCGCCGATGAGATCTTGCGCGTACCGGAAACCTTTGTGTTGCAGCAGATGAATGTCAGCTCCGGTTCTTTTGCGGCGCCAACGGCAACCGTTGAGCTGGTGATTAACGGCAAGCCGAAAAAGACCGCGGTCATGGGTGATGGGCCGGTCGATGCAACCTTCAAGGCGATCAAGAAACTGACCAAAAGCAATGCACCGCTCTTGAGCTTCTCTGTGGGTGCGATTACCGGCGGCACTGATGCTCAAGGCGAATGCACTGTGCGTCTGCAAACCGAAGACGGGCGTGAGGTGCTGGGGCAGGGGGCCCATCCTGATATCATTGTTGCCAGTGCCAAAGCTTATTTGAATGCCCTGAATAAAATAGCCAGTCACACCAAAAGGACTCAGCCCGCGCTTTAAGGTAGGGCGACCACTAGTGGAACAGGAGTGTACATGGGTAAGACCTTAGCAGAAAAAATATTCGACAGTCACTTGCGTGACGAGCCGTTCCCGGGGACCAAGGTGCTCAATATTGATCGGGTTCTCTGTCACGAAATCACTACGCCGGTCGCCATTGCTGATCTGGTCTGGCGTGATAAGGATCGCGTGTTTGATCGTAACCGGATCAAAGCAGTTATTGATCATGTCACCCCGGCCAAGGACAGCAAGACCGCAACCCAGGCCAAGATGTTGCGCGACTGGGCGCGGCGACATGACATCCCTGATTTTTTTGATGTCGGTCACAATGGCGTCTGTCATGCCCTCTTTCCGGAAAAAGGCTTTATCCATCCGGGCCATACCGTCATCATGGGGGACAGCCACACCTGTACCCACGGTGCTTTTGGAGCCTTTGCCGCCGGTGTCGGTACTACTGATCTCGAAGTGGGCATCCTTAAAGGGGTCTGTGCTTTTCGCGAACCGACAACGATTCGAGTCAATCTTGACGGCGTCTTACCGACCGGGGTCTTTGCCAAGGATGTTATCCTTTACGTCATCTCCCGCCTGGGGGTTAATGGGGCAACGGACAAAGTCATTGAATTTCGTGGTGCCGTGGTTGACCGGATGAGCATGGAAGGGCGCATGACCCTGTGCAATATGGCGATAGAGGCCGGAGGTACCTCCGGAGTCTGCATGCCGGATCAGGTGACGGTCGATTACCTCTGGCCCTTCATCAATGACGACTATTCCAGTAAGGAAGCCGCCCTGGCCGAGTTCAGTCAGTGGTGTTCGGACGAGGATGCCCGGTACGTTGAGGTGCTGGATATCGATGTATCGACCCTTGTTCCGCAGGTAACCTACGGCTACAAGCCTGACTGCGTTAAGCCGGTGAGCGAAATGGCCGGTACGCCTGTTGACCAGGTTTATATCGGCACCTGTACCAATGGACGGATTGAAGATCTGCGCCAGGCCGCTGAGGTATTACGTGGTCGTCAGGTTGCAAAGACGGTGCGAGGGATCGTATCGCCGGCGACCCCGAAAATTTTCAATGATGCCTTGGCCGAAGGGATCATTCAAGTGTTTATGGATGCCGGTTTCTGCGTGACTAATCCGACCTGTGGTGCCTGTCTGGGCATGAGTAACGGCGTGCTGGCTGAAGGAGAGGTATGTGCTTCCACCAGTAACCGTAACTTTAATGGTCGCATGGGGAAAGGTGGTATGGTTCATCTGATGAGCCCGGCCACTGCCGCCGCGACTGCCATTACCGGTGTCATTACCGACGCCAGAACCCTTTAGCCCGGCAGGAGATTATCTGATGCAGAAAGAATTTGGCGGTCGCGCTATCGTGCTTGACCGTTCTGATATTAATACCGATGAGATTATTCCGGCTAAATACCTGACCGAAGTGACCAAGGAAGCACTCAAGCCATACCTGTTGGAGGATCTCAAACTGGAAGGTTTTGACCCCAATGGTGAGGCCCTGGCTCATGCCAGGGTGGTTGTCTCGCGCGAAAACTTCGGCTGCGGGTCGTCGCGTGAACATGCCCCCTGGGTTTTCGAAGTGAACGGCATCCATACCATCATTGCTCAAAGTTATGCACGCATCTTCCGTCAGAACATGTTCAATTGCGGCATGCTTGCGATTGAGTTGCCCCGGGAAGCGATCGATGCCCTGATCGCGCTGGCGACAAAAGCACCACTGGATATAGCTGTTGATCTGGAAGAACAAAAGTTGTCGGCTGCGGCTGCCGGCCAGACCTTAAATTACGACTTTGATATCAGCTCTTTTGATAAAGCTCTGGTCATCGCCGGCGGTTGGGTTGAGTTTGCCGATGCCCGATATTGAGAGTATCTGATCCAATCCACCGGCAAGCAAAAGAGCCGGCACCCGAAATTCCCGGGTGCCGGCTCTTTTGTTGATCAGGATTGAGGGTTCGCACTATCTGTCGATCAATTGACTGCCGGAGCCGAATTCTCTTTAATCAGTTTGAGCAGGTCGTCGACGGGGCGATAGCCGGCATGAATCTGGCCATTCGGCAGGACCAGGGTCGGGGTGCCGGTAATCTGTAGTGATTGGGCTATTTCCTGGTTTTTGCGCAGGACGTCTGTATCGCAGTTTGGTTCGGGCAGGGCTGTGCCGGCAAAGGCCTGTTCCAGTTGCTCCATCGACTTGTTGCAGATAATAGTTTGTGAGATGCGTTGTGAGTTCGGTTGCATGGGCAGCAGGACAATCTGGAAGAGCAGGTCAGGATCTTTTTCAAGGGCCTGGTAGAGGACCGTGTGCAACTGGCTGCAGTAGGGGCAAAGGGGATCGGTGAAAACAATCACCTGCTGTTGTGCCTGCGGGTTGCCAAGAGGCAGGGCGTCGTCAAGGGGGATCGCTGACACATCAACCGGGTTGAGTCGACGGAACAGATCTTCCGTGAGGTTACGGCGTTGCTTGAGGTCAATGACGTTGCCGGAGAACATGTAGGTTCCGGTGGCATCAAGGTAAAGGGGAATGTTCCTGTCCTGCATCTTTACGCTGACCAGATAGAGGCCGGGGATTTCGGAAGGAGAGACCGCCAGCACCTCGCCTTGAATCTCTTTAAGGGCCTCGATAGCGGCTTCTTTGGTCAGGGTGGGCTCGGTTGCGGCGGTAGCCAGTGTCGTCATTCCGGTCAATAACAACAGTACCAACACTGTTTGAAATAATTTGTGCACGGTTTTGCTCCTGTCATGAGTAGGGGTTGTTTTGATAGTTTTAGCAAAACACTCTAACATGAACTCCCTGTTTTTGTCAGGCACTCTGGCATCGTTTGGATCAAGAGAAATAATTTGACAAATCAGCGCCCCCTTTTTATAGTCCCAGCGACTTCGATGCCCTTAATTCTGAGGGCTTTTTTATTGTTGCACGAATGAATCAGGAGACATGAACAATGACCAAAACTTTTAAGGTTGCAGTGTTGCCGGGTGATGGAATCGGCCCTGAAGTGATGGCAGAGGCATTGAAGGTGCTTGATGCGGTTGAGCGGCGTTACGATATTCACTTCGAGCGCACACCAGCCAATGTCGGTGGTGCCGGCATCGATCTGGAAGGGAAAGCACTACCTGAGACAACAGTGGCCATCTGCCAAGCTGCTGATGCCATTCTGTTTGGCAGCGTCGGTGGACCCAAGTGGGAATCCTTGCCGCCGAACGAGCAGCCCGAACGGGCAGCTCTGCTGCCGTTGCGCAAAATTTTCGGTCTTTTCTGCAATCTGCGTCCGGCTATTATTTTTCCTGCTCTGACCGGAGCTTCGAGTTTGAAACAGGAAATTATTGAGGGCGGTTTCGATCTTCTTGTCGTGCGCGAACTGACCGGAGGTATTTATTTCGCTGAGCCCAAAGGGATTGAAGGAGAGGGCCCTGCGCGCACCGGTTTTGATACGATGAAATATTCTGAAGCTGAGATTGAGCGCATCTCCCATGTCGCCTTCGCCGCGGCACGCAAACGCAATAAAAAAGTCTGTTCCATTGACAAGGCCAATGTTTTGTCAACCTCGGTGGTCTGGCGTGAAGTGGTTGAACGGATCGGCAAAAAATATCCGGATATCGAGCTGAGCCATATGTACGTTGATAACGCAGCGATGCAGCTGGTGCGCTGGCCTAAGCAGTTTGATGTCATGCTGTGTGGCAATATGTTCGGCGACATTATCTCCGATGAAGCGGCCATGCTGACCGGTTCGTTGGGGATGCTGCCTTCTGCTTCGTTGTCTGAGGGGACTTTCGGCATGTACGAACCCTCCGGGGGCAGTGCTCCGGATATCGCCGGTAAGGGAATTGCCAATCCGATTGCGCAGATTCTGTCGGCGTCGATGATGCTGCGCTATTCCTTCGCTATGGTCGATGCGGCAGATGCCATTGACGCAGCGGTGGAAAAGGTTTTGAACGACGGGTACCGTACTGCCGATATTTATCAGGGGCATCCGGGCGAAAAGAAAGTCGACACCGTAACCATCGGAGACGCCATCGTCGCCGCTATCGGCTAGGGTTAAGAGGAGCCCGGGCTGATGACGGAAAGAATCAAGCTTACTGTTGCCTATGACGGCAGCGCCTACGTCGGCTGGCAATTGCAGCCCAACGGCATATCAATTCAACAGTGCCTGGAGCAGGCATTGTTACAACTGTCTGGTCAACAGATGCGGGTCCATTCCTCCGGGCGCACTGATGCCGGAGTTCATGCCCGAGGCATGGTTTGTCATTTTGATAGTGAACGGGTGCTGCCTCTGACCGCCTGGCGCGATGGGTTGAATCGATTTCTTCCGGCAGATATCGCTGTGCGCGCGGCAGAAAAAGTAGCTGATGATTTCCATGCACGCTATTGTGCCACCGGCAAACATTACCGCTACACCCTGTTGCGTGACCTGGTACGCTCCCCATTAGAGCGGCGTACCAGTTGGCGGGTTAAGGCATGTCTTGATCTTGACCGGATGAGGCAGGCTTGCGCAACCTTGACGGGTATTCATGATTTTGCAGCGTTTCGCGGTGCCGGTTGTAGTTCTGCGGTGACACAAAAAGAGATATACGCTATCAGCCTGACCGAAGCCGATGCGCTGTTATACGTTGATGTCTATGGCAGCGGTTTTTTGCGCCACATGGTGCGCATGATAGTGGGAACCCTGGTTGAAGTCGGGCGTGGTCGTCGGACGGTTGAAACCCTGAAGTTGATGCTGGATCATCCCGCCGGTGCCCCTGCGGCGATTACCGCTCCGTCCCAGGGATTATGTCTCATGGCTGTTGATTATGGCCGGCGTCAGTGAGTTTGACAAAAGATAGGCGAAAATTACCTTGACAGGGGTGTTTTACTCGGATAAATTTACCGCTTTGTGACCCCACAAACCTTTTAATCCGTCAGATGTTCAGAGAGGAACGCGATGAGTACTGCAATCGCTAAAGAGCAGGATATCAATAGAGACTGGTACGTCGTTGATCTGGAAGATGTTGTTCTAGGTCGTGCTGCTACAGAAATAGCCCGTATTTTGCGCGGCAAACACAAGCCGATCTATACGCCCAGCGTTGACACCGGCGATTTT
This sequence comes from Pelovirga sp., assembly GCA_046482365.1. Classification (GTDB taxonomy): domain Bacteria; phylum Desulfobacterota; class Desulfuromonadia; order Desulfuromonadales; family Geopsychrobacteraceae; genus Pelovirga. The sequence continues at coordinate 34,476 of JAWOFG010000027.1, forward strand.
GTCGTTGTACTGAACGCCGACAAGATCAAGTTGACCGGTAATAAGTTGGCCGATAAGAAGTATTACCGTCACACGGGTTACCCGGGTGGTATCAGAGAAATCAATGCCGAAAAACTGCTTGCCAAAAAGCCGGAGATGCTGGTTCAGGCCGCGGTTAAAGGGATGTTGCCGAAAAACCGGCTGGGACGCAAGATGTTCACCAAGATGAAGGTCTACGCCGGCAGTGAGCATCCCCACATGGCGCAGCAACCCAAAGAATTGAAGATCGCATCAAGGGAGAATAGTTAACATGGCAGAGCAGAAGTATTATGCAACCGGTAAAAGAAAAACCTCTATTGCCCGGGTCTGGTTGACTCCAGGCAATGGTGTTATCACTGTCAACAAGCGCCCGCTGGATGTGTTTTTTGGTCGTGAAACATCCAAAATGGTTATTCGTCAACCGTTGGAGCTGACAGATAATCTCGGTAAATTTGATGTTTCTGTCAATGTGGTTGGTGGCGGCATTTCCGGTCAGGCTGGTGCCATCAAGCATGGTATTACCAAAGCATTGCTTGAGATTAATCCCGAGTTGCGCGGTGTTTTGAAAAAGGCCGGTTTTATTACTCGTGACAGCCGTATCAAAGAACGGAAAAAATACGGTCGTGCTGCTGCCCGCCGGAGCTTCCAGTTCTCTAAACGTTAATCACGTTTTTTGCTTTAATTTTTATTACCGACAAAAAGGGAAGCCCGTTTATGGGTTTCCCTTTTTTTGCTGCGGCTGGCAGTTTGTTCCCATTCTAGCGTAAGATAGGCCTTGTTTAGACATTTCAGGTTGTCATTGCGTTGGCTTAACAAGGACAGAACGGGTATGCCATGCTGAATTTGTCGTAATTTTTCGTCCTTCCCCTTTCGATGGAGTGTGACATGGTAAAGGTTGCTGTTGCCGGTGCCAGCGGGTATACCGGGGTTGAGTTGCTGCGGTTGCTGGTCGGTCATCCCCAGGTCGAAATCTGTGCGGTTACCTCGCGCCAGCATGAAGGTGTGCCGGTCCATAAGGTTTTCCCATCACTGAACGGATTTTGTGACCTGATTTGCGAGCCGCTGGATGTTGCTGCCATCGCGAAAAAGGCTGATCTGGTTTTTACCGCGCTCCCCCATAAATCAGCAATGACTGTTGTGCCTGGATTCCTGGCCGCTGGTTGCCGGGTTATCGACCTGTCTGCTGACTATCGTCTTAACGATCAAGCCACCTATGAACACTGGTATCAGCCCCATACCAGCCCGGAACTTTTTTCAGAGGCGATTTATGGTCTGCCTGAACGCTACCGTGAACAGTTAAAAAATGCTCGGCTCGTTGCCAATCCGGGTTGTTATCCAACCAGTGTCATTCTTGCCCTGATGCCATTGCTTGAAGATCAGCTGGTTGATGCCCGCAGTTTGATTATTGACAGCAAGTCCGGCACCAGCGGTGCCGGCCGTGGCCTTAAGGAAGGGTCGTTGTTTTGCGAGGTTAATGAAGGGTTCAAGGCTTATGGTCTCGGCAGCCATCGTCATACCCCGGAAATAGAGCAGGAGTTGAGTCAGGTGGCGGGATTTGAGGTGAGTATCAATTTTACTCCCCACCTGTTGCCGGTTAACCGCGGCATTCTCTCAACCTGTTATGCGACCTTGCTTAAGGCCCGGTCGACTGCTGAGCTGCTGGCTTTTTATCATCAGCGTTATGCGGATGAACCTTTTGTCCGGGTTCTACCCGAAGGGGAATTGCCTAACATTGCCCATGTGCGCGGCACCAATTTTTGCGATATTGGTCTTGTTGTTGATTCACGCACCGGGCGGGTGATTGTGATTTCCGTCATTGATAACCTGGTCAAGGGAGCCGCAGGGCAAGCGCTGCATAATATGAATCTGATGTATGGGTTTAACGAGATGCTTGGATTGGAAATCGTCCCGGCCTTCCCATGATATGTTGCTTTTTTTGGTGTTGATGCTATTTTTCGGCACTGGATACCTACCGTTTGGGGACACTGTGACAAGGGTCGAGCAGAAGAATTGCGTTTTTTAAGCAGGTGATGAGATGTTGGATCAGGGACAAACAATTGCTGATTGTACGGTGGTCCGTCTGCTGGCGCAGTTCGACTCGCATCTGGAGTATCTGGTCACGATCGGGTCGGGTGAACAGAAGCTGGTCCAGTTCACCGCTTCGCCCAGCTGGAGTCGTGCTCAGCGTCAGGCCTTTCATGACCAGGTGGAATCCCTGTGTGGGTTGAACATTCCAGCCTTAGGCGTGCCGACCCGGACCATCGAACACGAAGGAACTCTGTTTTGCCTGTACCCGCTCCCACCCGGTGAGCCACTGCAGAAGACCTTGATCGCTGAACGTTCGATACGGTCGTCACTGGAATTGATCCACGCGCTCACCGATCTGCTCGAGCCTGCTCACCGGCAGCAGCTGTTTCATGGAGCCCTGTCGCCCCACAGCCTATATCTGGACAAGAAGCAACCCTACCTTGCTGATTTTTCTCTAGCTTCCCTGGTTGTTTTTGTTTATCGCACCGCAGTTGAAACAGAGTACGCCAGTCCTGAACAGATACGTGGTGAGCCTCCCGGCACGGCGTCAGATATTTACAGTCTCGGCTGTTTATTTTACGCACTGTTGATGGGGCGCCCGCCTTTCTTGGGTGCTGATGCTTTTTCAGTCGGAATGCAGCATCTTAATGACAGTTTTCCTGAGTTGCCTGACCTCCCGGTATGTTGCGCAGAATTGTTAAAGGGGATGACGGTGAAGCCAGCTTCAGAGCGCCTGTCTCTTGCCCAGGTCAGGGCTCAATGTGAGCAATTGCTCAGCCTTGAAGAACTGGATCAGGTTCCCAATCGTGTTGATATCCCTGCCCCTGCGTCAGATGAAGAACACAGGACACAGCAAGATGCGGTGGCGATGGTGGCCCACATTGAGGATCAGTTGCGCGCTATTGAAGCTAGGGTGACTGATGACAGTGACTCGGCACAAAATCAAACGGATGAAGAACTCTCCTTTTCCAACCCTGCGTCGTCGTCATCCACTTTATCGTCACCACGTCGATTTTTTTTCATGTTGGTTGGCCTTGTTGTCGGGTTCTGTCTGGGCGCATTGTTTTTAGATTTTTTTCTTGCTCGTTCCGGTGATGCTCCGCCTCCGCCCGTGTTTGCTGTTGAAGCCGTACCCCCCGACTATACGAACAGCACCCGGTTGTGGCTCGAAGGTGATCTGGAGGGAGCCCAGCGTGAGCTGAAGCGTTTGCTGGAAAATTTTCCCGATCATCCCCAGATTCATAATAACCTGGCAGCTGTCGCTGCGGCCCGGGGTGATATTGAATCCGCCCGAGAGTGGCTGGAGCAGGCGATTGTCCTCGATGGCCAGACGGCAACAATTTATCGCAACCTGGGGTCGGTTTATGAAACGATAGCTCGTGATTCTTACGGGCGTGCCCTGCAGTTTGATCATGAGCAAACGCCATTACAGCTAAATTTTTTCACCAACCAGGGGATTGCTTCCATTCCGTCGGCAGCTGACACGAGTATCGCTCGAGTCGCACCAGCCTCTGCTGAAGAGGATGTCATGCAGGCTGAGGCTGAGCCTTCTGTGCCCCGGTCTGCGGAATCTCGGTCTGAAGAATCAATGAATAGTCCTTCAGCCTCCACAGGCGTTCCTGCTGTCGCTGATCATTTCGAGGTGGACAAGACGGAGCCTTCGGTTGTCTTAAGCCAAGAGGACGAAGATGTCAGCGTTTCTGTTGGCGAACCACCATCAACTCCGGCCACCGAGGAGCTTATCCCCGGCGCTGCCGCCAGCCCTGCAGATGTGTCTTTGCCTGAAGACCCGGCCCAATTTCTTAAGCGCTGGGCTGCCGCCTGGTCAGCGCAGGACGTCGAGGGGTATCTTGCTTTTTACAGTAACAAGTTTGAACCCGCCGGTGGCCTTGATTATGACGAATGGATAAGGCAACGACGTCAGCGTCTACAAGAGCCCGAAGAAATTCAGGTGACGATCACTGATGTTGAGGTACGGCGTGAAACTGAGAGCTTTGTCCAACTCGAGGTCATTCAGGATTATCACAGTGAACGCTATTCTGATCGTACCCGCAAACTGTTTGAACTGCGGCGGCAGGATGGCAGCTGGGCGATTGAACGGGAACGCGCCCTGGAGCTGATTTATCGATGATCAGGATCGCTTTTACTGCCTTGTTGCTTGTCCTGCTGATTGCTGCCACTGTAGTTCGGGTTGTGGCCTTGTGGCCGCAACCCCTTTCCGCGGTTGTTCAACCCCAGCAGCAACTAGATGGTGTTATTACCAGACCCGGGTCGTTGTTATCGGTTCCGCCGCCATCAGGTTTGTTGGAGCGTCTACAGGGGCATTTTGACGACACTGATAATCACTATGAGTCATTGCTGTTGCAAGGACTGTTACTGTTTCAACATGGTCATATTGACCAGTCGATCACCCAGCTCGAATTGCTGACCCGGCAAGCGCCCCGCTTTGAACTTGCCCACCTGGTTCTTGGTGATTTGTTAATGGCACGCTTTACCCCGCTAAAAACCATTGGTGGCGCTGTGCCGGAGGTTGAGGGTCGACACTATCACCAACGCCTGGATGAATTGCGCAGCGAAGCTCGGGCGCGCTTACACGGCTATTTGTCGCGACTGAATGACCATCAGAGCCCTCGTGCATTGATTGCCCTGGGTGAAAAAACTCCCTATGCCCTGGTCATTGATAAAAGCAAAAATCGCCTTTATGTGTTTCGCAATCAGGGTGACGGTCTGACGCCAAAGCTTGTTGATGATTTTTATATTGTTCTCGGGCAACAGATGGGTGACAAAATGACCGAAGGGGACCTTAAAACCCCAATCGGAACCTATTTTGTTACCAGCTATATTGACCCGGAAAAACTTCCTCCTTTGTACGGTAGTGGCGCCTTTCCAATTAATTACCCCAATGAATATGACCGCCGCCGGAATAAAAGCGGTTTCGGTATCTGGTTGCATGGGACCGACCGATCGTTGTTCAGTCGTCCCCCGCTGGATAGTGAAGGCTGTGTCGTGTTGACCAACGAAGAGTTTGAACATATTCGTGAATATGTCGAGATTGGCCGGACCCCGGTGGTCATCACTGAAGGGGTCGAGTGGCTGCCCCAAAGTGACTGGCAGAGACAAAATCAGGACGTCAAGGAATTTATCGAAGAGTGGCGTCTCCTGTGGGAAGAGGGTGATCTGCAAGGGTATCTCAATCTGTATGCAGAAGATTTCTGGTCAGCCCAGCACGATTATCATAGCTGGAGCCGTTATAAACAACAGGTGTTTTCATCAAAAACCTATCAGCAGATCGCTGTAAGTGACTTGTCGCTGTACGAATATCCCCGTCAAGACCATGAACCGGCGATGATCGTTGCCAATTTTATTCAGCATTATCGTTCCAATAACTTTAATGGCGATATGCGTAAACGCCTGTACCTGGTAAAGCAGCAGAATCAGTGGCGAGTATTGTACGAAGGACGGCAGTAGCAAGAAATTAGACAGAACCCATAACTTGGCTCTGCCTGTTGTTTTACCGCTAAATATCGCAAGGAATTTATCCATCATTCCCTCATAATCCCAGCAAGAAAGAACATCTGTCAGAAGCCCTGGCGGTTCGGCGAAAGCGATTGACAACAGGGGCCAACTATGATTTTCTTAGCCGCTATTTGAACATTCCGGATTGGATTGATGTGGTTATCTGATTTTGATTTTACCCTGCCGGAGGAGTTGATCGCTCAGGCGCCTGCTGCTCGCCGCGATGCTTCCCGGCTGTTATCTGTCGAGCGTCAGACCGGCGTCCTTGCTTCTCGACAATTTACCGATATTGTTGACAGCTTTAGACCCGGAGATGTGCTTGTTATTAATGATACTCAGGTTATCCCGGCGCGTTTGTTTGCTAAGAAAACCAGTGGCGGTCAGGTTGAAGTGCTGTTGGTACGCAAGTGTCCGGAACCTGTCGGGGGGGAAGACTGGTTGTGCATGACCAGAAGCTCCAAGTCCTTGGCTGTTGGTACACGGCTGATCTTTGATAAAGGTCTGTCGGCTGAGGTGTTAGAGGCCGGCGATGACTACTTGCGGCAGATCCGTTTTGATTGTCAAGGAGATTTCTGGCAAATCATTGACGAGATCGGGCATCTGCCCCTGCCTCCTTACATCAAGCGTGCTGATACCTTGACTGACCGTTCACGCTATCAGACTGTTTTTGCTCGAGAACGAGGCGCAGTGGCCGCTCCAACCGCGGGTTTGCATTTTACTTCGGAAATTCTCGAGCAGATACGTGCCAAAGGGGTAGAGATCTGTAATTTGACCTTGCATGTCGGGCCGGGCACCTTTTTGCCGGTCAAGGTAGATGATGTCCGTCAACACAAGATGCACGCGGAATACTATTCCATTCCAGCGGCTACTGCCCGGACCATCAATGAAGCGCGTGCCCTTGGAGGACGCGTTTTTGCAGTAGGAACGACCGTCACCAGGGCCCTTGAAACAGCAGCAAGTGAAGATGGGTTACTCGGGGCCGGCGATGGAGACAGCGAGATTTTTATTATTCCCGGCTACCGATACAAGATTGTTGATGCGCTGATCACCAATTTTCATCTGCCTAAATCAACGCTGTTGATGCTGGTCAGTGCTTTTGCCGGGCATGAACTGATGCTACGTGCCTATGACCGGGCGGTTAGCGAAAGATACCGTTTTTTCAGTTACGGTGATTGCATGTTGATCTTATGATAATATCGAAGGCAAGATGATCGCGAACTTTCGCTTTGACCTGCTGGCACAGGACCAGGCAACCCAGGCGCGGCGTGGGCGTATTCAGACAGCGCGTGGCGCCATCGAAACCCCGATTTTTATGCCCGTTGGCACCCAGGGAACGGTCAAGGGCATGTTACCGGAGGCACTCAAAGAGGTAGGCGCGCAGATTCTTCTGGCCAACACCTATCATCTTTACCTGCGTCCCGGCCATCGTCTGGTGGAACAACTGGGCGGCTTACACCGTTTCATGAACTGGGATCGGCCGATCCTCACGGATAGCGGTGGTTTTCAGGTTTTCAGCCTCGGTGATCTGCGCAAAATCACCGAAGAAGGGGTTCAGTTTCAGTCCCATCTGGATGGCAGTCATCACCAGTTGACGCCGGAACTGTCGATGGAGATTCAACTGGCCCTGGGGTCCGACATCATCATGGTGTTTGATGAATGCATTCCTCATCCGGCTGAGCGCTCATATGTCCTGGCTTCCACCGAACGCTCGGCGCGCTGGGCGAAACGTTGCCGCGACGTAGTCCCTCCGGGCTCGGTTGCGGCATTGTTTGGCATTGTGCAGGGTGGTATGGATATCGAGTTGCGTCAGCGCAGCGCTGAGCAACTGCTTGATATCGGCTTTGAAGGCTACGCCTTAGGTGGTTTGTCGGTTGGCGAAGAGACCGCATTGATGTATGACATGATGGAATCCAGCCTGCCTTTGTTGCCGGTTAACGCACCACGCTACGTGATGGGTGTTGGTACCCCGGAAAATCTGGTCGAAGGGGTTGCGCGCGGCTGTGATATGTTTGACTGTGTCATGCCAACCCGTAATGCGCGTAACGGGGTTCTTTTTACCAGTTTTGGCAAGGTTGCCATCAAGCAGGCACGTTACCGTGATGATGCCGGTCCGGTGGACCCTGATTGTGACTGTTACGTCTGCCGGAACTACAGCCGTGCTTATTTAAGTCATCTGTATCGTAGTAACGAGGTGCTCGCGTCAGTACTTAATACGCACCATAATCTGCATTATTACTTGCAACTGATGAGCGAGATACGGGATGCCATCGCTACCGGTTGTTTTGCCGATTACCGGCGTTCATTTTATGCCCGACGGGATCTTTCCTGATGACTGATTCCGTATCTGTTTTTTTAACGAAGAGTTTTATCTACTCAACAAACACAAGGAGAACAACATGATTTCAAATGCTTACGCAATGGCTGAAGGCGGCGCTCAGCAAGGAAACCCATATTCCGGCATCATTATGCTGGTGGCTATGTTTGCCATCTTTTATTTTCTGCTCATCCGTCCGCAGCAGAAACGCGCCAAACAACACCGCGAACTGATTTCCAATTTGAAATCCGGCGAATCTGTGGTCACTGCCGGCGGTATCCATGGCAAGATTACTGCCGTTGAAGATACGGTCGTTACCCTAGAAATCGCTAATGGGGTAAAAGTCAAATTGAATCGTGGCTCTATTACCGAAGTACGACAGTAACTCGTTCCCCCAACTGAAAAACGAGTTGCTTATCCATTTTTAGATTCAGATGGATAAGATTAAAAGTATTCAAGTTGTCATTGCTCAAGGGAGATACGACACAGATGTCTAATAGCCTTAAGACCCGCGGCCTGGTGGTTTTGTTCTGCCTGCTTCTGTCGCTGTTCGCACTTGTCCCGACGCTGCTGCGCGGCGAGGCGCCATCATGGTGGCCGGAAACTTTTGGGCCGATCCAGTTGGGACTCGATCTGCAGGGGGGGATGCATCTGGTGCTTGGCGTCGATGTCGACAAGGCCGTTGAAAGCCGCGTTGATACGATTATCGACCAGACCGATATCCGTTTGAAAGAAGAGGATATTATCTACAAGCGAATAGAACGCAGACAGGGTGATCGGCTGGCCGTCCAGGTCTACGATGAAGACGAAGGACGCAAGGTTGAGGCTCTGATGACAAGCGAATTTCCGGCCCTGGAACCCGCCACCATTACCGGGGCAGGGGGGTACATCGAAAAGCATTTTCGCTTGAGTGATGAAGAAATTGAAAATATCAAGGATTATGCGGTTCGTCAGGCGCTGGAAACCATGCGTAATCGGGTTGATCAGTTTGGCGTCAGCGAGCCGACCTTGCAGCGCCAGACCGGGAACCGGATTCTGATCCAGTTGCCGGGGGTAGCTGATCCGGATCGCGCCATCTCCTTGTTGGGTAAAACTGCGCGGCTCGAATTCAAAATGGTTGATGAAACCGCCAATGTTCAGGAAGCTGTGGCTGGACGTGTGCCGGAAGGCAGTGAATTGTTGTATGAGCGTAGCACCAACCGTGCTACCGGGGTGGAGACGGAAATTCCCGTGGTCGTGTCTAAACAGACGGTTCTCACCGGCGATCTGCTGGCTGACGCCGATGTTCGTATTGATTCACGTTTTAATGAGCCTTACGTGTCGATCGATTTTAACGCTGTCGGAGCACGTCGTTTTGATCAGATCACCGCGGCCAACGTGGGTCGCCGCATGGCCATTGTGCTTGATGACACGGTCTATTCCGCGCCGGTGATCCGTGAGCGGATTTCCGGCGGCAGTGCCCAGATCTCGGGCTCTTTTACCTCGCAGCAGGCGACCGATCTGGCCATCGTTCTGCGGGCCGGATCCTTGCCGGCACCAGTTGAAATTCTTGAGAATCGCACCGTCGGTCCCTCTTTGGGACAAGATTCCATCGATAGCGGAATCAAGTCAATCTGGGTCGGCGCCCTGATGGTGCTGCTGGTTATTGTCGTCTATTACCAGCTATCCGGTTTGATTGCAATCAGTGCTCTGGTGATGAACCTCTTTTTTATCGCCGCCCTCTTGTCGATGTTCGGTGCTACCCTGACGTTGCCCGGATTAGCCGGTATTGTCCTGACGGTTGGTATGGCAGTTGATGCCAATGTACTGATCTTTGAGCGCATCCGCGAGGAGTTGGCGCTGGGGCGAGCACCCAAGCTGGCCGTCGAATCAGGCTATAGCAAAGCCTTTTCAACCATTATTGACGCCAACCTGACCACCCTGCTGGCCGCCCTGGTGCTGTTCCAGTTTGGTACCGGTCCGGTGCGTGGTTTTGCCGTTACTCTCTCGATCGGGATTATCGCTTCGTTGTTTACGGCGATCTTTGTTTCCCGTTTCATCTTTGATTTTTACTTGAAAAACCGCAATATAAAGCGGTTGAGTATATAAGGAGAAAGACGGCATGCAACTCATTAAGCCGGACATCAATATCGATTTTATCGGCAAACGAAAGTTTGCATTAATTATCTCACTAATACTTATCCTGGCCGGTTTCGCATCCCTTATCCGCCACGGTGGTCCTCATTACGGGATCGATTTTGCCGGAGGCACCCTGGTTCAGGTCCAGTTCGAACGCCAGACCGATGCAGCAGAAATCAACGCCGCTCTTGCCGATGTTGATCTGGGAACTCCAGTTGTCCAGCGTTTTGGCGAAGACACCAATGAATATCTGATTCGCGTTGAGCGTTCTACCGGAGAATTACAGGGCATTTCCATGCTGATTACTGAAAGCCTCGAACAATCATACGGCGCCGGACAGGTTGATGTGCGCCGGGTGGAAATGGTTGGTCCCCAGGTGGGTAAGGATTTGCGTAACAAAGGGATGTGGGCAATTTTTTATGCCATGCTCGGGATTCTGGCCTACATCTCATGGCGTTTTGAATTTCGTTTTGCTGTCGGTGCTATTATTGCGCTGGTCCACGATGTGGTGATCACCCTGGGGATGTTCAGTCTCTTTGCCAAGGAGATTGATCTGCCGATCATTGCTGCTTTTCTTGCGATTATTGGTTATTCCCTTAACGATACAATTATTGTTTATGACCGGATTCGTGAAAACCTCGGTAAACATAATAAGGAAAGTTTCACTTTTATTCTCAATCGCAGCATCAATGAAACCCTTTCCCGTACCATTATCACCTCAGGTACAACCCTGTTGGTGGTTCTGTCGCTGTTTGTTCTGGGTGGCGGGGTTATTCATAACTTTGCCTTCGCCATGCTTGTCGGGGTCCTGGTAGGTACATACTCATCCATCTTCGTTGCCAGTCCGCTGCTGCTGTTGTGGCAGAAAAAAACGGCTAAGGCAGCCTGATTATTACGTCTTTACCAGCAAGTGGAGCAGCAATGAAAAAAGAAACCATCGTTTTTGCCGTTGTGGCCTTGATTGTTGGAGTGCTGGGCGGGGTCATCTATTCGAACTGGCAACGTGACACGACACAACCTGCAGCCGTCGACGGAGCCCCTCCTTCTGCAGCAGAGGTTCCAGTCGTCAATTATCAGCAACAGATTACTACCCTTGAAGGAATTGTTGCGCGTGATCCTGAAAACCGCAATGCCTGGGTGCAACTTGGGAATAACTACTACGGGGCAGATCAGCCGAATAAAGCGATTGAGGCCTATGACAAAGCCCTTGAACTTGGCCCTGATGACCCCAATGTGTTAACCGATCAGGGCACCATGTTTCGCCGGGTTGGCTGGTATGATCGCGCCATTAGTAATTTTCAGCGCGCCGCCGAGCTGGATCCTAATCATGTGCAGAGCCGCTACAATCTGGGTGTAGTGTACCGCTATGATCTGCAGGACTTCCCTAAAGCGATCGCGGCATGGGAGAGTTTTCTGGCGTTGAATCCCGGTGGCAATGTGGAACAGATTCGCACTGAAGTCGATTTCATGAAGAATCATCCAACGATGCCCCAGGCACCGCGCCCCTAGATTCCCATCAGTTCTATTTAAGTCCCCGATGCTTTTTTTTGTACATCGGGGACTTTTTTATCTTAAGGTTCTTATGCAGCCTGTTCACCAACGCCGTTGGCTATCACGGGCCACTCCCCACCAACCACAGATAGTGCAGCAACTGGCGGAGTCGTTGCAGATCAGCACTCTGCTTGCGACAATCCTTTGTCGGCGTGGTTATCCCACCGCTGAAGAGGCCCAATTGTTTTTGCATTCGGTGTTGACAACACTGCCCGATCCTTATCTGTTGCCGGACATGGACAAGGCCTGCCGCCGCTTGCAAAGTGCCCTGATCTCCGGCGAAAAAATCAGTATCCATGGCGATTATGATGTTGATGGTATCAGTGGTTGTGCGCTGCTGGTGGAGGGACTCCGCGCTTTTGGCGGCCAGGTCGACTATCATATCCCCTTACGTTTAAAGGATGGCTATGGCTTGTCTGCCGATGCCATCCGTCAGGTTGCTGAAGACGGTTGCCGACTGATGATCTCCGTCGATTGTGGTATCAGTGCCCACAGTGAGGCGCAGCTGGCCCAGGATCTGGGTGTTGATCTGATTATCACTGATCACCACCAGCCGGGCGATATCTTGCCGCCGGCGATTGCCCTGGTTAACCCGCAACTGTCAACAAATCGTTTCCCCTATGCACCGCTGGCCGGTGTCGGCGTGGCCTTTATGTTGCTCATTGCCCTGCGTAAAGGTTTACGTGACTCTGGTTATTTTGACCACGCTAAAGAGCCGGATCTGCGCCGCGCACTCGACCTGGTAGCGCTGGGAACCATTGCTGATATTGCACCCTTGACCGGGGTCAATCGTACCCTGGTGAAAATCGGATTGCGTCTTCTTGATCAAGAGATCCGCCCCGGTGTCGCCGAGTTGAAAAAGGTAGCCGGTGTTACTACTGTGACCAGTGGCAGTGTCGGCTTTCAGCTGGCGCCGCGGCTCAATGCAGCAGGGCGTCTGGAAGATGCTGCCTTAGGGGTCAAGTTATTGCTTGGCGAAGCTGAAATCGATGTGCAAGCGATAGCACAACAGCTTGATCAGTTTAATCAGCAGCGTCAGGCTCTTGAAAAGAAGGTGCTGGCAGACGCCATTTCCCGTGTCGAGAGTGATCCGCAGGATCGTCACTCGATCGTTCTGGCCAGTGCTGACTGGCATTCGGGCGTGATCGGAATTGTCGCCAGCCGTCTGGTCGAACGTTATCATCGGCCGACCTTTTTAATAGCGCTGGACCACGGTACTGGAAAAGGATCAGGCCGCTCTATCAAGGGTTTTGATCTCTATTCGGCCCTCAAAGAATGTGGTGCCTTGCTCGAAGGCTACGGCGGGCATACCATGGCGGCGGGCTTAACCATCTCTGAAGCTCAGCTGGAGGTCTTTTCCCGGCGTTTTGATGAGGTGGCAGGAGCGCGCCTGACCGATGAACTCTGTACTCCCTTTATTGAACATGATGGTGAATCTCTCCTGGCTTTTTGGTCCATCGCTGCGGTAGAGGAACTCAGCGTGCTGGAACCATACGGCGCCGGCAATCCCCAGCCGCTTTTTTTAAGCTGCTGTTGCAGGGTAAAAAATTGTTCCCTGATTGCCGAAAAACATCTTAAATTTGACCTCGAACAGCAAGGTACCCTGTTAAGTGCTATTGCTTTTGGCTGTGGTGAGCGTTTTAGCGAGTGCTCAGGTGATGTGGATGTTCTCTATCGGCCACAAATCAACCATTGGCGCGGTAAAACCAAGGTACAAATTCAGGTGGTCGATTTTTGTCAGGCTGGAGAGCGGGAATAATGTCAGCTGGGAAGATCAGTGATTTTCAAGAAGTACTGGCAAACAGGATAGCTCGTGTGGTTGTAGACGAACCCCTTTGTTATCACAATAGCTGGCAGATTGGCGGCCCGGCAGATCTGTTGATTGAGCCGGAAGATAAAACCCAGGTCGTGGAAATCATGCGTTTTGTCCAGCTGCAGCAACTGCCGTTGGTGGTGATCGGGCAGGGGACGAACCTGTTGTTTGATGATGCCGGAGTGCGTGGGGTGGTGATGAAAATCGGCTCCCGGATGAGTTCTATCAATATTGATGGCACCCGGATTGTGGCCGGAGGTGGTGCCTGGGTGCCCCAGCTCGCTCGTCTTGCCATGTGCACCGGCTTGGGCGGCCTGGAGCATTGTATCGGCATTCCCGGCACCCTGGGGGGGCTGGTGATGATGAACGGCGGCAGCCACCGGCACGGTATCGGTGAGCATGTCGTCAGTGTCACCATCGTCGATCAGGACGCAACCATTCATCAATTAAGTGCAGCAGAGTGTCAGTTTGATTATCGTTACAGCGCACTGCAGGAGCGTGGTGCGGTGGTTGTCGAGGTTGAACTGGAATGTCCTGCGGGAGATCTTGCGGATATCCGCCGGGAGATGCTCCTTGATCTGCGCGAACGCCGGCGCAAGTTTCCGCGCAAACTTCCTAACTGCGGTTCGGTGTTCTTAAGCTCCAGTGCCATGCATGCAAGTGTCGGACCGCCGGGGAAGATCATTGAAGAGGCCGGCCTGAAAGGGTTGCGTTGCGGTGGTGCAGAGGTCTCACGGCAGCATGCCAATTTCATTGTCAATCGAGGCGGCGCGACCTCTGCCGACGTGCTGCAGTTGATCTCCCGGATTCGTTCCGAAGTGCGAAAGCAACTCGATTTTGATCTGCGTTGTGAGGTGCGCTATGTCAGTCCCACCGGGGAGATCTGCCCGGCGGATCAGGTGGCGGACCGAATGTTCAGGCCAGACGGAGCAACCACATCAGGCCGATCGCCACAAAAACCGCAGGCAGCAGGTTGCCGACCGGCAAACGCTTGATTCCCATCAGATCAAAGGCAATAGCAGTAATGAGCAAACCACCGACGGCATTCATCTCAACAATGATTGGTGGCGTCAGGATGGCGGTACTGAAGTCGGCTGCCAGGGTGATGGTTCCCTGGTAGAAAAACAATGGGATAATCGAGAAGATCACGCCGATACCGAGGGTTGAGGCCAGGGCGATGGACGCTACGCCATCCAGAAAGGATTTAGCGTAGAGAATGGTTGGCTCATTTCCCATACCGTCCTGCAGCGCACCCATGATCGCCATTGCACCAACGCAGTAGAGCAGACTGGCGGTGACAAAACCTTCAGCGATTTTTCCCGTCCCGGAAAAACGCTGTTGTAACCGTTGTCCAAAGGCTTCGAGTCGGCGTTCAATTCCCACCACTTCGCCAATCAATCCCCCCAGAATCAGGCTGCCGATAACGATCATGATCTGTTGACTCTGCAACGCCAGTTGTAAGCCGATAAGCAGAACCGCCAGGCCGAGACCGGCCATCAGGGTTGTTCTGATACGGGTGGAGAGGTGACTGCCGATCCAGCGGCCAATGAGTGAGCCAATGACAATAGCAGCAACATTGACGAGGGTTCCCTGAAGTAACATGTGTTGTCTCTGGTGTGATCAAAAAGATTCTGGAGTTATGCCGGCGACTATATTGCAGCCTTGGCCGCAACAGACTGTTTAATGTCTTCTCAGGTGGAAACCATCCCCAACTCGACCGCCAGCTTTTCCCATGCCGGCATGCTGCGTTTGATCATGTCATCTTCAACACAATAGGCGATGCGAAAAAATCCGGGTGCGCCGAAACCACTGCCGGGAACCAGCAGAATTCCGTGTTGTTGGGCGTGGCGGATAAATTCGATCTCATCGGACAGGGGTGAGCGCGGGAACAGGTAAAAACCGCCACCGGGTTTGACCACCTCAAAGCCCAGTTCGATCAGCTTGTGGTAGAGCAGATCGCGTTTGACCCGGTATTGCTCGACATCGACACTGACCCGCTGCAGGCGGGTGATCAGCCGTTGCATCAGGGCCGGAGCGTTGACAAAGCCCAGAACCCGGTTGGCAAAGACGGCTCCCTGCAAAAACAGGGTGACATCCTTCAGGGCGGGTGATGCGGCCAGGTAGCCGATGCGATCCCCCGGCAGGGCCAGATCTTTAGAGTGAGAGGTAACGATAACGGCGTTGGTGATGGCGGTAAAGATGCAGGGAACCTCTTGACCGAAACTGATACGGGCATAGGGTTCATCGGAAATGGCGACGATGGTGGTGCCGTATTCCTGCTCTTTTTTAGCCAGCAAATCGCCGATTTCCTTCAGCGCGGCAAAGGGGTAAATTACCCCGGTCGGATTGTTGGGGGAGTTGATGATGATCGCTTTGGTGCGCGCGGTAATGGCTGCGGCGATGGCGTTCACATCCGGTTGAAAGTCGGGGAGGGTGGGGACCACAACCGGAACCCCGCCATGGTTGTCGATGTAAAAATTGTACTCAACAAAGTAGGGGCTTAAGATGATGACTTCATCGCCGGGGTTGAGCAGGGTCTTCATCACCACATTCAGGGCTGCTCCGGCGCCGCAGGTCATGACAATGTGGGCCGCGCTGACCGGCAGGTCACATTTTTCTGCGATCACCTCGGCCACCGCTGCCCGAGTTTCTTCGTAACCGGCATTGTTCATGTAACGATGCATGCCGGGGATCGGGGTGGCGGCGATTTTCTGCAGCTCCTGCTGCAACTCCAGCGGCGGTTCCATGGTCGGATTGCCGAGGGTGAAATCAAAGATATTTTCGGCGCCACGTTCTTTACGTAGTTTGTCCCCTTCTTCAAACATCTTGCGAATCCAGGAAGAACCTTCAAGGCATTTTTTTACTTTGGCGGCAACGGGCATGGTTTATATCCTTTGTTTGGTTGTAGCAAGGTTATGGTTGGTTTTTTAACTGCCGGAGTTTAGCTTCACGCCACAACCGGGTCAAGGCCGATCCGTCTTCACTTTCTGCCGGCAGCAAATTGATTTCTGCTGCTCTTTAGGCTACATTGCTGCTCCCGTACCCAACTGTACTGACCACCGTCAATGGAGTGAATGATGACGACAGCCGATAAACTCCAGAAACTCAGGGAGCAGATAGACCGGATCGACGATCAGTTACTCGATTTACTCAATCAACGGGCCAGGATTGTCCTTGACGTCGGACACCTCAAGGCGCGTGACGATGGTCTTTTTTATGTCCCGAGTCGGGAAAAGAAAATCTATGAGCGCCTGACCGGAAACAATTCGGGGCCTTTCCCGAATGAAGCGGTGCGCAAGGTTTTTCGCGAGATTATTTCTGCCTCGCTGAATATGGAACTTCCGCTGCAGGTCGCTTTTTTAGGCCCCCAGTCAACATTTACCCACCAGGCGGCAATGCAGCAGTTCGGCTTGTCAGCATCCCTGGTGCCTCTCAAGAGTATTCCCGCCGTATTTGAAGAGGTCGAGCGTGGGCGTGCCCATTACGGCGTCATCCCGGTAGAAAACTCTACGGAAGGGGTGGTTAACCATACCCTGGATATGTTCATCAATTCGGAGTTGAAGATCATCGCCGAAATCATGCTGGAAATTTCCCACCATCTGCTATCGAAGTCAGGTCGTATCGAGCAGATCAGCAAGATCATTTCTCACCCTCAGCCCCTGGCCCAATGCCGACACTGGCTGGAAACCAATCTGCCCGAGATCCCCCTGGTGGATGTATCAAGTACCGCCGCAGCCGCCCAGATGGTAGCTGAGGATGAGAGTGCTGCCGCTATTGCCAGCTCGGCTGCTGCGGTACAATATGGGCTGCAGGTGGTCAAGGCCAGGATCGAGGATAATCCGCATAATTTCACCCGTTTTCTGGTGGTCGGTAAAAAATCGCCGGGCAAGGGGGGAGATGACAAGACCTCGATCATGTTCAGTATCAAGGATGAACCGGGGATCCTCTACCGGATGCTTGAGCCCTTCAGCAAACGCCAGATCAACCTGACCAAGATCGAAAGCCGCCCGATGAAACAAAAGGCCTGGGAGTATGTGTTCTTCCTTGACCTGATGGGGCATTGTGATGATGAACAGATCGCTGCCGCGATCGAAGAATTGCGTCCCCACTGTCACTTTCTCAAGATTCTCGGGTCCTATCCGCAGGCTCATATTGGTGCCGCGCAGACGGAGCTTGGCTGATGTCTGATAATCTGTTGATTAAACGCATGGCGATCATGGGGGTTGGTCTGATTGGTGGCTCATTGGCGCTGGCGTTAAAAGAAGCCGGTGCTGTTGGTGAGGTGATTGGCTGTGGCCGCGGCAAACCCAATCTGGAAAAAGCCTTGGAGCTAGGCATTATTGATCGCTATACCCGTGATCCCCTCGAAGCGGTTGCAGATGCTGACCTGATTTTTCTTGCTACACCGGTAAAAACCCTGGGAACGGTAATCGAGCAGTGTCTGCCGGCAATCAAGCCGGGAGCGATCATTACCGATGGGGGCAGTGTCAAGGCGGAGGTTGTGCGCAGCATCGAACCGTTATTGCCTGAGGCGATCCATTTCGTGCCGGGTCACCCCATTGCCGGTACCGAACAAAGCGGCGCCGAGGCAGCATTTTCTACCCTCTATCGAGGCAAGCGCTGTATTCTGACGCCAACGCCAAAAACCGATCCGCAAGCTCTTATGATGGTCGAACGGATGTGGCAGCTGGCCGGCAGTACCGTCGTTAAAATGCCGATGGACAAGCACGACCGGATCCTGGCAGCGATCAGTCACCTGCCCCATATGGTCGCCTATTCCCTGGTCAACGCAGTTGGCTCTTATGATCACTACGAGGAGAATATTCTTGAATATTCTGCCGGGGGGTTTCGTGATTTTACCCGCATCGCCTCCTCAGACCCGACCATGTGGCGCGATATAGCCGAGACCAATCGAGAGGCTTTGCTGGAGATGATGGAGCAATTCGAGGTGTTTTTTGCCGAACTCAAGGCCGATGTTGCAGCGGGTGATGGCGACAAACTGTTTGAATTCTTTTTGCGCTCCAAGCAAATGCGCGACGCTATTTTGTAGTGACCAGTTTGTGATCTGTCGCCGCCCTGGTTTGTTTATAAAGGATAATCATTTATGGAAAATTTAGACAAAAGGACCCTTGCGGCCTGCACCCAATTGCGTGGTGAGGTTTGTGTCCCGGGGGATAAATCGATTTCACACCGGGCGTTGATGTTTTCCTCTCTGGCGCGGGGTAAAAGCCGGATCAGCGGCCTGTTGCAGGGTGAGGACTGTCACGCCACCCTGAACGCTTTTTGTGCCCTGGGGGTGCAGATTGACCGCCGGGACAGCTCCCATCTCTGCGTCCATGGCGTGGGGCTTAGCGGACTTCAAGAGCCTGCCAATGTGATTGATTGCGGTAACTCCGGCACCACCATGCGCCTGATCAGCGGCATTCTGGCGGCCCAACCGTTTTTTTCGGTGCTGACCGGCGATCAGTATCTGCGCAAGCGCCCGATGCGGCGAATCGTCGAACCTTTGACACTGATGGGTGCCTGTATTTACGGACGCGATCAGCATAGCCGAGCCCCGCTGGCAATTGTCGGCGGTACCCTCAAACCCATTGACTATCCTTCTGCCATCGCCAGTGCCCAGGTAAAATCGGCCGTGTTACTGGCCGGGATGCAGACTCAGGGCACCACAACGGTTTTTGAGCCGCATCTGTCGCGTGACCACAGTGAGCGCATGTTGCGTTATTTCGGAGTTCCTTTGGAGTCTTTCCCCGGCGGTGCGCGGGTAACGGGCCCGGTCGAACTTGAGGGGCGCGATCTGGTGGTGCCCGGTGATATCTCTTCGGCGGCCTTTTTTCTGGTTGCCGGATTGATTGTTCCCGACGCCGAATTGTTGCTCAAAAATGTCGGGATCAACCCGACCCGTAGCGGTATTATCGATATTTTGCGGTTGATGGGCGGGTCGATTGAACTGCTTAACGAACGTGAGCAATGTGGCGAACCGGTCGCTGACCTGCTGGTCAAAAGCAGCTCATTGACGGGGATTGAAATCAACGGGGAGCTGGTACCACGGGCCATTGATGAATTTCCGGTGATCGGCGTTGCCGCGACTTTTGCCGCCGGGGTAACAGTTATCACCGATGCTGCCGAGTTGCGGGTCAAGGAAACCGACCGGATCGAAGCGGTCTGCGGCTGTCTGAATCAACTCGGTGGCAAGGCGCAGCCCCTGGCTGACGGGATGCGGATTACCGGTACCGGGTATCTAAAAGGCGGTCGGGTAACCTCCTGTGGCGATCATCGTATCGCCATGAGTATGGCCATTGCAGCGCTGGTTGCAGACGGTCAGGTGATAATTGAGGATACCAGCTGTACTGAAACCTCCTTTCCGGGCTTCTGGGGCCTGCTTAACCAGATCCGTCAGGACTGATAAAATGACTCTCGACAAACAATCCAAAACTACCTCAATCCGAGGGTTGGTCGTTGCGATCGATGGCCCAGCCGGTGCCGGCAAGAGCACGATCAGTACCCGCCTGGCCGAGAATCTAGGGTACCTTTATGTTGATACCGGGGCCATGTACCGTGCTGTTGCCTACCTGGCAGCGCAGCGCAGGCTACATCCAGAGGATGAAGAGGCATTAAGAAATCTATGTAGTGATTTGCGTATCGACCTGATTGCAACAGATGCGGGACTGAAAGTTTATGCCATGGGGGAGGAGGTTACGCAGCAGATCAGGACCCCGGAAATCAGTAAGTTAACGCCCCTGGTTGCCGCATCACCTGCCGTTCGAGCAGCCATGTTGTTGTTGCAGCGAAAACTAGGTGAGTCCGGCGGGGTAGTTCTTGAAGGACGTGATATCGGCACGGTGGTTTTCCCCGACGCTCAAGTGAAATTCTTTCTTAGTGCTTCGGCCGAAGAACGCGGACGGCGGCGCTACACCGAACTTCAGCAACAAGGACTGAAAGCCGATCTGCATGAGACGATAGCCGCAGTGCGTGAGCGTGATCAGGCCGACATGAATCGCACCGAGGCCCCCTTAAAACAGGCAGAGGATGCGGTTGTCATTGATTCAACCCGGATGACGATTGATGAAGTCCTGACGCTGATGGAGAATTTGGTCAGGGAGCGTGAAAAAAAATAAAAAAATCCCGGAAGTCCTGAAAAATAAGAATAACTGCTTGAAAAATATTGGTTTGTTTTTTTTTAAATGCTGTGCTAACTTGCGCACTCTCAAAATTTGAGTCCGCCGTCGCAAGGCGTCGGAAAATTCGCAAGGGGGTAACATCTCCAATGGTAGAAGACAAAGACATGTTTGACGAGAATGAAATGCAGGATCTGGAAGGCGAGGAGAATTTCGAAGAGCTGCTCAAGGACTATGAGCAGGGCGGCTTCGAACTGAAGCGTAACGACGTTGTTCAAGGAACGATTGTCCAGGTAACACCTGATGCGGTTGTTGTAGATGTCGGTTACAAATCAGAAGGGATGATTCCCTTGCGGGAATTTGCTGACGAAAAAGGGGAGATCAACGTCAAGGTTGGCGACGTTTACGATGTTCTTTTTGGTGGTGGCGAGAGCGACAGTGGTCTGATTGTTCTCTCCAAGGAAAAAGCCGATCGTCAGAAAATCTGGAACTCGCTTGAAGAAGGGGCTGTGGTCGAAGGCCGTATCGTCAGTCGCATCAAGGGTGGTCTGTCGGTTGATATCGGTGTTAATGCCTTTTTGCCTGGTTCACAGGTTGATTTGCGCCCGGTACGCAATCTTGACAAGGTGATCGGCCAGAATTTCGATTTCAAGATTATCAAGCTGAATAAGCGTCGCGGCAATATTGTCTTGTCACGTCGGGTTCTGCTCGAAAATGAACGTGAGTCACAGCGCGGCGAAACCCTCAAAACCCTCGAGGAAAATCAGGTTGTTGAGGGTATTGTTAAAAACCTCACCGATTACGGTGCATTTATTGACCTGGGCGGTATTGACGGTTTGTTGCACATTACCGATATGTCTTGGGGACGCGTCAAGCATCCGTCAGATATCCTCGCTGTCGGTGACAAGATCAATGTCAAGGTACTCAAATTCGATCGTGACAAAGAGCGTGTATCCTTAGGTCTTAAGCAGATTTCGCCTGATCCATGGCTCGATGTTGCAGCAAAATACCCGATCGGATCCAAGGTGGTCGGCAAGGTTGTCAGCCTGACCGACTACGGTGCTTTTGTTGAGCTTGAAGAGGGTGTCGAGGGTCTGATCCACGTCTCGGAAATGAGCTGGACCAAGCGGATCAAGCATCCGAACAAGGTATTAAACATCGGTGACGAAGTTGAGTCGGTGGTGCTTGCCCTTGATTCAGAAAATCGACGTATTTCTCTGGGACTGAAGCAGATTGAACCCAACCCCTGGGAAGTGATCGGCGAGAAATTCCCGATTGGTACGATTATCGAGGGTCAGGTCAAGAATATCACTGACTTTGGTGTCTTTGTCGGGGTTGATGAAGGGATTGACGGCCTGGTTCATATCTCAGATCTGTCCTGGACCAAGCGCATCAAGCATCCTTCCGATGCCTTTAAAAAGGGAGACCTGGTCAAGGCCGTGGTACTTAATATCGATCGTGAAAACGAGCGTTTTTCCTTGGGAATCAAGCAACTGAATTCGGATCCATGGGATTCGGTACCGGTACGCTATGCCCGCGGCACGATTGTCAAAGGCAAGGTGACGTCGGTTACAGATTTCGGTATCTTTATTGAACTCGAGGAAGGTATTGAGGGTCTGATCCATGTTTCTGAACTGAGCAAGGAAAAGATCGACAATCCGAAAGACTTCGCTGAAGTCGGTACGGTTCTCGAAGCGGCCGTCCTGCAGGTTGATACTGTTGATCGCAAGATTGCCCTGTCGGTCAAAAACATTGATGAACAGAAAGAAAAAGCTGAAGTCAATGAATTTATGGGCGCGCAGAAGCAGGCGACCTCAAGCCTTGGTGCGTTGCTTCAGGGCGCGATGGGCCGTAAAAACGAAGACTGATTCTTGTTGAACTCTAAAAAAAAGGGCCCAGCCTTTACTGGGCCCTTTTTTGTGGGCAAGAAATGAAAAAACGTCCTTTTTTTCTCGCATCCATGCTGATCGGTGGCATCTTTTTGTTCTTTCTGCTGGTGTTCGTCGCAGCCGGTTTTTTTCGCAGCGGAACATTTCTGCCGACCTCGTCCAGCCGCATTGGTGTCCTGGACATTTCCGGCATGGTTAGCAACGAACGGTTGATCATTAAACAGATAGATACCTTCAGGGACGATAAATCGGTTAAGGCGATTGTCTTGCGAATTGATTCACCGGGTGGTGCGGTTGGCCCTTCTCAGGAGATTTATCACGAACTGAAGAAACTGGCACAGGAAAAGCCCCTCATTGTCTCGTTTGGGGCCGTGGCTGCTTCAGGAGGCTACTATCTGGCGATGGCCGGTGAGTGGATCTTTGCAAATCCCGGCACGATTACCGGTAGCATTGGTGTCGTGATGAGCTTTCCTGATTACCAGGAGTTGATGGGCAAGGTCGGGATTAAGTCTGAGGTTATCAAGAGCGGTCCCTTTAAAGATCTGGGTTCTGCATCACGTGACATGACAGAGGATGAGCGCAACCTGCTGCAGGAAATGATCGCTGACATTCATCTTCAGTTTGTAGAAGCAGTCAGTGATGGGCGCAATATCCCTGTTGCCGAACTTGCTCCTTACGCCGATGGCAGAATTTTTACCGGGCGTCAGGCTCTGGAATTCGGCTTGATTGATCAACTTGGCAGTTTTCATGACGCCATTGACTATGCTGCGGTACGGGCCGGGATTGTTGGCGAGCCTGATCTTGTTTATCCGCCACCAAAAAGACAGGAGTTTTTACAGCGCTACTTAAACATCCTGTTGAACCATTTTGGCAGAGTTGATCTGGCTTTCAAAGATACCATGGGACCTAAGTATCTTTGGACCGGCCCGTAAATCAGTGACTAGCATTTACTTATGTGGAAGGTGGATAATGACTAAAAGTGAGTTGATTGAAAAGCTTTCGGAAGAGCACGAATTGTTGAGCAAAAAAGAGGCAGAAGCAGTTATCAACGTCATTTTTGATGGGATTGGTTCGGCTTTGGCTCAAGGTGATCGGGTTGAAATTCGTGGTTTTGGTTCTTTTTCTGTGCGCGAGCGCAGTGCCCGTGAGGCCAGAAACCCAAAGAGCGGTGAAGTGGTTGAAATTGCTTCACGCAAAACACCTTTCTTTAAAACCGGTAAAGAATTGCGTGAGCGGGTGGATTGTCTTTAAAGCATTTCTGCCGTCGCCACACAAACGGAAAAAGCCCTGAATCACTGATTCAGGGCTTTTTATCCGACAGTTTCCAGGATGACGGGTTGGTACCGGGCTATGACCTTCAGTAAGCTTTGTCTGCGGTGGGTACTTAAGGCTTCCGACTTGAGAGTCGGCTTGCTCACCATAACCACACGTACAGATTAAGGTCATCAAAAAAACGTTGGTCAAAGTCTCGGCACACTTCCCGCGCATCCCAGAAAACTTATACGCGATCTTTGATTCCATACTACCATTCGCGATTATTCTGTCAATAGATTTAATCTTTATCGTTGATGTTCAAACCACATGAATAGCTTAACAAAAAAATGGGACATTTATCGTCTGACGGTTGATGCTGTGCATTCAGGAATGCGACTCGATCAGTTTTTGCCGCTGGGAGTGGCTACGCTGTCACGCTCCCTGGTACGCAAGGTCATTGACATTGGCGGAGTACATATCAATGGTCAGCGCATCCGGACCGCTTCAAGAATGCTCGCAAGTGGTGATCTGGTCGAGTTGTATCTTGATCATCTACCTCTGGTGCCCTGGCGGATCAGCGCGCAGGATGTGGTTTTTCATGATAACTATTTGATTGTTATCAATAAACCGGCAATGATTGAAACTCAACCGACCCATGCCCGCTACAAGGGTACCCTCTATGAAGCCCTGCAGGTGTATTTGCAGGACCCTTTTCGTCCTCACTTAAAGCCAGTGATTGGTATGGTTCAGCGTCTAGATCGCTCGACCTCCGGGCTTATCGTCTTTTCCATTCACCCTAAAGGCCATAAAAAAATGACGGAGTTGTTTAAAGACGGCCATGTCGATAAAAGCTATCTGGCACTGGTGTCTGGACAGCCCGCTTCTGCCAGTGGCGAAATCCGTTCATTGTTGGCGCGTTCGCGTCGGGAAAACCGTGTCCATACCGTCACTGCAGGTGGTAAGCTGGCCATTACCCGGTACCGGATTAAATCCCGGCTGAACGACAGTTCGTTGCTGGAGGTGCAGATATTAACCGGGCGTTCTCACCAGATTCGGGCACACATGTCAGAGTTGGGATGTCCACTGCTTGGGGACCAGCGCTATGGCGGACCTATGGTCCTCAATGATATGATGATTAACAGACCCCTGCTGCACGCACAGCGGCTTAAGTTTTTACACCCGCTTTCAGCACAGCTGTTGGAATTTTCTGTGCCGATTCCGCCGGATATGGATCAGGCTCTGCAATTTTTAAAAGAGGTCAAACGATGATAGCAGGTCAAATTGATCCGATCATTTTCACCATAGGCCCCCTGGCTGTACGCTGGTACGGTATGATGTACCTGCTGAGCTTTGTCGGTGGTTATTTCATGATGGTGCATATCTGCAATCTGCGCCGTTATCCGCTCAATCGTGAGGCGGTAGCCGACCTGTTGTTTTATGCGGTTATCGGAGTGGTTGCCGGTGGTCGCCTGGGATACACACTCTTTTACCAGCCGGCATACTATCTTGAGCATCCCCACGAAATACTTTATATCTGGCAAGGGGGGATGAGTTTTCATGGGGGCTTGCTAGGTGTTTTTATTGCCCTGTTCTGGTTTGCCAGACGTCATAACATGCCGCTGCTGCAACTTGGTGATCTCACTGTTGCTGCCGTACCCATCGGGTTAGGACTGGGACGGATAGGCAACTTTATCAACGGAGAATTATGGGGGCGGCCCACCGATCTGCCCTGGGGCGTGGTTTTTCCTGCCGCCGGCGTGCAAGCCCGTCATCCCAGCCAATTATATGAGGCATTTCTCGAGGGCCTGGTGCTGTTGCTGTTGATCTATGGTCTCCATCGCTTTGGCGTAAAGCGTGGTGTTCCGGTGGCTGTTTTTTTGCTGGGTTATGGGCTTGCCCGGTTCAGCATTGAATTTGTTCGTGAGCCTGATACCCATCTGGGGTTTTTGTGGGGCGGTGCGACGATGGGGCAGTTGCTATCCCTGCCGATGATAGTCGTTGGCGGCACGATGCTGTTATGGCTATTAAAAGGGAAGAACGATGAATGAAATTGAAGCCATTATCTACGATTGCGACGGGGTTCTGTTTGAAAGTCACGCTGCCAATCTTGCTTATTACAATCAAATTTTTTCAGCTTTTGGCTATCCACCGATAACTGTAGACCAACAAGAAAAGGCCTATCTGTGCCATACCGCCAGCTCGCCCGAGGTGCTGGCCGGTTTGATGCGCGCAACGGATGTTCCTGCCGCGCTCAGCTTTGCCGCAGAGATCGATTACCGCGATTTTATTCCGTTCATGCAGCCGATGCCTCATCTGCATCAGGTCCTTGAGGTTGTCGCAAATCACTACCCGCTGGCGATTGCTACCAACCGTGGTACCAGCGTTGTGCCGATTTTAGAGCATTTTGGCCTCGACCATTTTTTTTCTGCGGTGGTGACCAGCCGTGATGTAAAAAAACCCAAGCCGGCACCGGATATGCTTCTGTTGGCGGCCCGTCAACTCGGGTTCCATCCATGTGCCTGTCTTTTTATCGGGGACTCAGAGCTTGATCAGGCTGCAGCCGTGGCCGGTTCATTTCATTTTGCCGGTTATGGAGAACGGTTTGTGCGGGAAAAAAGCGTCGCTAAAATATTGAGACACCATCCGGATTTGCTTCAACATTTGAATCTTCCAGGTGCTTTTGATCAATGAAATGATTTTGTCATTTCAAGCACATTAACTCCATTTTCTTGTAAATATTTTACCTTGTCCATCAATTTCAGGATAATGTTGATACCGCGCCCACCCTCATCACAGGGGTGGGCTTTTATTTTGCGGCGAGTGCTGATATCAAAACCCGGGCCCTGGTCATAGATTCTGATGACCAGGTCATCATCGGAAGCCGATATGCTGATGTGGACATCCTTGTCCGGGTCGGAGTTGTTGCCGTGGCAGATGGCATTAGTCAACCCCTCTGTTAAACAGAGATTAAGATGATAAGCCAGTTCACGCCGGTTACCCTGGTAGTTGTTCAAGGAGAAAGCCAGGCTTTCACCAATCTGCCCTATCAGGGCGAGATAGCGTGTCTGGCTTGGCACCTTGATGTTGAGTTCTACCCGCTTAGGCATAAAAACCTTCTTTACAACAGGGTTGTGACGATAGCTCAGGGCTGGCTGTCAAGCGCTTCTTGCAGGGTTGTGAAAATTTCAAAAACGCGATGCAGGCGGGTCAATTCAAACATGGATCGCACCTGTGGTTGCAGGCAGCAGAGTTTGAGGCTCCCGTCACGGGCGCTGGCATTCTTGAAGCCGGAAACCAGAGCACCCAGGCCAGAGGAGTCTATAAAGCGGACGGCACTCAGATCAATCACCAGCTGGTATTTCCCTTCATCAAAAAGCTGCAGCATCCGCTCTTTAAGGTTGCCGCTGTTATGAGCGTCCATCCGTTCTTCTTCCACAGTGATAATAACGGTTTCTTCCTGTTCGTTGATTGATAATTGCATTGCATAGACTCCTTTTTTGCCGGTTGCGATAAAAGCTGATGTTAATATCGGTCATATTATACATCAGTTTGTGGCATGACTGGTGATCGTTGGTGTCATTTCAGGATTTTCATTGCCAATAATGTAACATCATCGTTGAAGTGTCGATAGCCTGTGAAAAGTCTGACCTGGGTGAGGATCTGATCAATCAATTCCTGTGGCGTTGATTGCCCTTCTTCGCTCAGCAGTTTCTCCAGACGTTCCTGGCCAAACAGGTTTTGCCGGCTGTCTTCAGCCTCGATAATGCCGTCGGTGTAAAGCAGCAGGATGTCTCCTGACTCCAGCCTGGTACTTTTTTGTTCAAAGTTGACCTTTTTGTAGATCCCAAAAATCAACCCTTCTGCATCCAGTGGTTCAATTTGCTGTGACTGGTGGCGCCAGAGCAGTGGCGGATTGTGACCGGCGTTACTGTAAATCAACTGGTGATTCTCCCGATTGTACTGCAGATAAAACATGGTGACAAACAGATCAGAGCGATCAAGATCCTTAAGAAAATAATCGTTGAGCGCCTGGAGCATGGCGGCAGGGTTGTCGATACCATCAACCCGGGCATGGATAAATGTGCGGGTTTCTGCCATGATCAGCGCTGAACCGATATTGTGCCCGGAAACATCGGCGATGACAACATCGTAGCGGCCATCCTTACGCAGAATAAAGTCGTAATAGTCGCCCCCGACCTGATGGGCAGGGACACAGAGACCTGCGACCTGGATCTCCTCCAGAGTCGGCAGAGATGCAGGCAAAAGAGCCATCTGAATCTCTTTGGCAATCTGCATTTCCCGTTCCTGTTCACGTACCAGCACCAGACGTCCGATCTGTTGTTCGTTACGCCAGGCAATACCAATTTGTCCGGCAATGTTTTCCAGTAAGGCAATAAACTCGGTGGTAAATAGCCCCTTACCTGAACGTGAAAAAGCTGACAGAATGCCAACCGGTTCTCCTTCAAGTGCAATCGGCAGATGGGCAAAACAGGTGATGCCTTCGGCCTGAATAATTTCTGAGGATGCAGGTTTTTCCAGTTCATCCGTATCATTAACAACCATGGTGACATTGGAAAGGAAGGCTTGGCCGATATAGGTTTCATTGGAGAGGTTGCGTTCGGATTTACCGAAATGATTGAAGGTGAATTTTTGAATGCTTTTTTCCACATCAATTTCCTCCGATTCCAGTTCGGAGATAATCTTTTCTAATTGGTCGAAATTGCTTTTTAAATTTTTGCTTTTTTCTTTAGACATATTATAAAATTAAGAATTTAGAATCTTGAATATAGAATTTGGAATGAGAATATAGAATTTTAGAATAAGAGTTTAGCAAGGGATATTTAATAAACTTCCTGAATTCAATATTCAATTATTCCTATTCTAGATTCTAGATTCGAAATTCCAGATTCATTCTTTCTTT
>JAWOFG010000036.1:0-9336 GCA_046482365.1 Pelovirga sp.
CCTTTGGTGAATCAGCTACGCAGACCTACGGGACGATCCGGACATTGCTGGAGCAACAGGGGAAAATCATCGGAGCGATGGATTTACTCAGCGCTTCACATGCTGTCTCTTTGGATGCAGTTCTAGTGAGGAACAATGTGAAGGAATTCAAAAGGGTACCGGATCTCAAAATCGAGAACTGGGTAAACACCAAGAGCACCGAAGCCTGATTCCCACCTGCTGTAAAACATGAAACGCCTCCGGTCAGCAGAGCAGAGGCGTTTCTGGTAATGCACCACTTATTGAACACGAATACCCCGCCCGGAGTGCTGGACGGGGCATTCCTACATTGCGCCTATTTCAGGACATGTGTTGGCAGTTTTCAGAATAGATGCGATAGACGGATGATCGGCTTATCCCGTAGTGGTCAGCGATCTCCGTCTTGCTGCAACCAGGGGCTTCATAGTCATTGATCAATTGGGTTATTTCGTTCAAAGTGAGTTTTGGCTTGGCTCCAAACTTCACACCCCTGGCCAGAGCGCGCATTCTGCCCTCATAAGAGCGCTCCCGGATTACAAAACAACATCCTCGCAGGATGTTCAAAATATAGCGCATTTCAGGAAAAGCCCTCGGTCCCATGATCGAAGGCTTTTCTTGTCTGATGAGTCCTGCATTACCAGAAACGCCTCTGCTCTGCTGACCGGAGGCGTTTCATGTTTTACAGCAGGTGGGAATCAGGCTTCGGTGGTCTTGGTGTTTGCCCAGTTCTCGATTTTGAGATCCGGTACCCTTTTGAATTCCTTCACATTGTTCGTCACTAGAACAGCATCCAAAGAGACAGCATGTGAAGCGATGAGTAAATCCATCGCTCCGATGATTTTCCTCTGTTGCTCCAGCAATGTCCGGATCACCCCGTAGGCCTGCGTAGCTGATTCACCAAAGGGAAGAATCTCAAGGGGGATCAGAAATTCAGACAGTGCCTCAGAGTTACGTTTCTTTGCCTGACTTTTGGCAACTCCATATTGAAGATCAGCCAGGGTGATTGATGAAATTCCTATATCGCCCGGATGATATTGCTGGAAATTGTGCAGGACCTCCTCTGGTTTGCGTTTGATAATGTAGATACAGATGTTTGTGTCGAGAAGGATCATCAAAAATCCTCCCGATTTTCCAGCTGGGGTTGTTGACGATCAGCCATAAAGTCAGAAGAAAACTTATCCAGGCTAGAAAACAAAGAGTCCCATGAGCCGGACATGGGGATCAACTGAACCACGTTGCCGGTCTGCTTAATGTAAACTTCCTCGCCGTCCAAACGAAACTCTTTTGGCAATCTGACTGCTTGGCTTTTGCCATTTTTAAACAATTTTGCGGTTTTCATAGGCGCCTCCCATAAATATATATTCATAGTATATATTTTATGGGGAAAATGGCAAGTCTGTAGAGTGGTGACCCCATATACACATTTTAAAAAATTCGATTCCAGATTCCAGAAGAAACTTTGGAATTCAATGGCGCGAGAGAGACTGACGTAAGCTATTATTTCTATTATTTCCAGACGTACTATATCTAGCACAATGCAAGAAACACCCACGATGTGGTATTAGAAGAGGATCAGTGTCTTCCAAGCGGTGGTTTATGAGAATCGCCCACGATTTTGTGACCGTGGGCGATTGCAGATCTATTGATAGTACATCTGAAACCGGCAGCGAGGTGCGGCAAGGATTCAAAAACTGGATTGATGGATAGGTCTCTACAATACACGGTTAGGTGGTAAGAAAAGTGTCCACTCTCTTCTTACCACCTCACTGAGGGGTGTTCTGGTTGCCGTTATTTAACTTGTTATTAGCCCTTCAGCTGTTACCCTTCAATGATGTAGAGCCGGTGTTACCCCAAGCCAAAGGAGACGCAAACATGGTTGAAAACGATCATAACATCTTGACACTCGAAGAAGCGTTGCGGCAACCCTGCCAATATCGGAACCCGGAACTTGCTCTACAACCCATGGATAATCACAGCAAGACCCCCGGCGGCCCGAATCAAACCCCTCTGGCCTTTTGGGCCGCGTGGAACTTGAACGACCGGCCACGCCGAATTGCCTTGCTGCTGGATGACTGTCAGGAAGAGTACCGACCCTACGCCGGCGGTATCCTTCCGAACATGACAAAAATAGTGAAAACCTTCCGACAGGCCAGCACGGGCAGCGACGGGGTATGTCTAGCCTGGAGTTCGTGGACCCGCAGGTATGATGACGGTATTTCAAACGCCATGGATCGCTGGTATGGGCCACAGGGTTTGCGGCCGGAAGATCCGGAAAATGCTGTTTATGTTTTTAACGGTGCCCCGGGATTAAAACCATTAGCTGAAATCGCGCCAACAGAGCAGGAAATTGCGGATGGATGGTTCTATCACGGTAAACATCTGGATATGTTCTGGACCTTTGATGAGGACGGCAAGTCATATCTGGACGAAAAGCTCAAAGCCCACGCGATTGACACGATTGTCATCGTCGGTTTGTGGACCGATGAATGTGTTCTGAGTACCGCCTACGCCGGTAACTCACGGGGATATGATGTCGTCGTCGTAGGTGATGCGGTGGCAACAGCAACAGCGAACCAAAAAAGGGCACTGACTATTGCCGACAGTACTTGTGCCAAGGTGCTGACAACCGATGATTTGATCGGTTATATGGAAAAAGATTTTATGACCGGAAAGCCCGGAGCGGTTAAAGGCACAGGTTATCCCGATGGCAGAAAAGAGGGGTGATTGACGTAATCGTTCAACATGTCAACCATTGCTATGCCTGGCAGAGACCAGCAAGGGGCGATCAAAGGCCTGTTCAAACAAATCGGATTTGCTGCGGGCACCGTAGAGTTCTACCGACATTTCCTGTGGACTCTTGAGGATCATTTCAAGGTTTTTGTCGGTCAGTCGGCACTCCAGCTGTTTCACCTGACGATTACGCCGACGATCAAGGCCGTCCGCCAGCCGCACGATGCCACCGAGACGGCGCACCAGTTGCTGGTCTTCTGGATTTAAGGCGGCAAAACTTTCATGGCTGTTTTTTGGTTTGGCTTTGCGGTGATAGCGGGCGATGTTGGCGATCAGTTCGCGTTCGCGCGGGGAAAAGCCGAACAGATCGGCGTGGCGGATCAGATGATAGGTATGACGATGGTGGCGATCATAACTGATGAAGTAGCCGATATCATGAAGCAGGCCGGCGGCGATGAGCAGGTCGTGGTGGCGCTCATTCAGTCCGTAACTGGCGGCAACGGCGGTAAAGATGGTTTCTGCCAGGCAGCAAACCTGTTTGGCGTGCTGTTCGTCAAAGCGACAGGACCGGCCGAACTCGATCAGCGCTTCGCGCCAATCCCGTGAAGGGGCGTTTAACGGCAGCAGCTGGCGTTGCTGCAGGCTGTGAAGGATCAACCCCTCGCGAATGCCCTGACCGTTGATGCGCAGCAGGTTGGTGCGCAACCGCCGCATCAGCTCATCAACCACCACCATGCCGGCAAGAATAATATCGGCCCGCTCGGGATTAAGTCCGGGAATCAGCAGGCGCTCCTTCTGGCTTTTGCGGGCAATCATCGCCAGCATGTGGACGACTTCAGAGTGCAGCACCTCATAGCGATGCACCGATTCATACTGTTCCCCGCGCATCGCCATGATCATGCCGGCGATGTTGGTCATGGTGCCCCCGGAGCCGATCAGGCAGGAGACCGCCAGTCCTTTGCCGATACCATGGGCTTTGAGCTCCTTGCGGACCAGCTTGCGTACCTTGTCGAGCTCGTTACTGGTGACCGGGTCGTGGCTGAAATAGGTTTCAGTCAGAAAGACCGCTCCCAGATCCAGCGAGATCAGATTCTCGGTGTGATCACCAACCGCGACGACAATTTCCACACTGCCACCACCGATGTCGGCCATGGCAAAGCGTTGTTGATCCATGGCAAAATTATGGTGAACACTTAGTGCGGCGAGTTCAGCTTCCTGCTTGCCGCTGATTACATCGATGGTCAGACCGGTCGCCGCTTTGACCTGACTGAGAAAGCTCGCCTGATTACGTGCCTTGCGCACCGCGCTGGTAGCAACCACCGCGGCAATCTCCGCACCAAGCCCGGCGCAGATGCGCTTCATTCGCGTCAACGCGTCGATAGCGCGCCGGGTGGCGGCATCACAGATGATCTGCGTTTCGCTCAACCCTTCGCCCAGGCGGGCTTGGGCTTTTTCATCATCGAGAACACGAAAATTGCCCTGGGTATCGACTTCTACCACAATGCAGCGGATCGAGTTGGTGCCGATATCGATGGCAGCCAGGCGCGTGGTTGCCGGCAGGGCGGTGTGACTATCGGTCATGGTAGTTTCCTCATGGCGCCGGGTACAAATCGTTGTACAAAGTTTACGACATACCTCAATATATCAGATATTGTTTTGTCATCTTAACCTATCAGTCTGACGTATTGCCATGGTTCGGGGAGAAAGTTGGGGCAAAAAACAGCATTCTCACACAATTCTCACATAACTGAACTATGGTGGCGCGGAGTTTTTGCTATATCTTCGGGAGAGTTAAAATGCCGACTTCACTTGCGCCGCTGACGCCGGATTCTATGCTACTATCCTTGCAGGAGGTGCCGGTGACGGCAGAAAAAAAAGAGTTGGATTTAAGCGATCCATCCCTCTATCTCAACCGCGAACTGAGCTGGATGGAGTTTAACGACCGGGTGTTGAGTCAGGCCGCGGATCAACGTTTGCCCCTGCTGGAACGGGTCAAATTTCTGGCGATCTACGGCTCGAACATGGATGAGTTTTTCATGAAACGCATCGGTGGCCTCAAACAACAGGTTGCCGCCGGTATTCAGGATGTCACCGTCGACGGCCGTACCCCGCGCCAGCAGATCGAAGCCTGTTATCAAAACTTGATCGACCAGAGCGTGCGGCGCGAGCAGACGTTAAAAGAGTTGCATAAAGCGCTGGCGAAATCAGGTATTGAGATTCTGGCCTATCGTGATTTAGAGCGCAGTGAGCAGGAGACGCTGCGCAGTTATTTTTACGATAACCTATTTCCGCTGATCACCCCTCAATCGGTTGATCCGACCCATCCCTTTCCCTTTATTTCCAACTTGTCCCTCAATCTGTTTGTCAAGTTACGCTATCCCGGTGACAAGGAAATTTCCCTGGCGCGGGTCAAGGTCCCGGTGGGCGCCGGTGCTAATCGCTTTCAGCAGGTTGGACAGCAAGGCCATCGCTATGTCTTGCTCGAACAGATGATCGAACAAAACCTGGATCTGCTCTTTCCGGGTATGGAGATTCTCAGTTGTGAACTGTTTCGTGTGACTCGCAACGCCAATACCAGTAAGGATGAAGAGCACGCCGACGATCTGCTCGAGCTGATTGAGACCACCTTGCAGCACCGTCGGGTAGCTCCTATTGTGCGTTTGCAGGTGACACCTGAGGCATCTGCTGAGTATCGAGGTCGCTTGGCGGCCGAGCTGGGCCTTAACGAAGAACGGGACGTTTTTGTTTCTGAGGGGATGCTCGGCCTGCGCGATTTGTGGGAGTTGCATCATTTGGAGTTTCCCGCCCTCAAAGATCCGCCCCATCACCCCATTGATCATCCGTTGCTGACCAGGGAGCGCAGCATCTTTCATTGTATCCGTGATCAGCGTGAGATTCTGCTACAGCATCCCTATGAATCCTTTTCTTCATCGGTCGAACGCTTTCTGCACGAGGCCGCCGGCGATCCCAAGGTGCGCGGCATTAAAATGACCCTGTACCGTACCGACCCTAACAGCGGCATCATCAACTACCTGATCCGCGCCGCGCGCAACGGCAAACAGGTGGCAGTAGTGGTCGAACTCAAGGCCAGCTTTGACGAACAGGCCAATATCAAGCTTGCTACCCGGATGGAGGAGGCGGGCATTCATGTGACCTATGGGGTTGTCGGATTGAAAACCCACGCCAAGATGATTCTGGTGATTCGTGAAGATTACAAGGGGTTGCGGCGCTATGTGCATATTGGTACCGGGAACTATCACCCGGTCACCGCGCGCTTGTATTCTGATCTGGGACTGTTGATCTACGATAAGGATGTGGGTCGCGATGCCACCGAACTGTTCAATTACCTGACCACCGGCTTTACTCCCAAGCGCAACTATACACGCTTGCTACCGGCCCCGAAAATCCTGAAAAAATCCCTGCTCGATAAAATTGACCGGGAAATCGCCTGCCATGTCGCCCAAAAACCGGCTCGCATTGTTTTCAAGATGAATGCGCTGGAAGATGTGCAGATTGCCCGCGCCCTTTATCGTGCCTCACAGGCCGGGGTCAAGGTCGATCTGCTGGTACGCGATAGTTGTCGAATTCGACCGGGGGTTGTCGGTCTGTCGGAAAACATCCGGGTGGTGTCAGTCGTCGGACGCTTTCTTGAGCACGCTCGTATTTACTATTTTCACCATGGCGGCGAACAAGAGCTGCTGATCGGCTCGGCTGATGCCATGAAGCGCAACCTCGAATACCGGGTCGAAGCCCTGATCCCGGTCAGCTCCCCTGATTTGCAGCAGCAACTGCTGGAGATGATGGATGCGCAGTTAAGCGATCGTGTCAATGGCTGGCAGATGCAACCTGACGGCAGTTACCGCCAGCATGAACCGCGACCACGCAAAGGGGTGGCGGGAAGTCAGGAGCAGCAGATCAGGTTGGCGGAAAAGCGCGTACACGAGGTGCAACGACTACGTAAAAGAAAGGCACGGCAGGGCTAGATCCCCATTCCCTGTTTCCTACTTCCTACTCCCTACTTCCTACTTCCCATTTACCCCCAGACATTGACGAATGGACTGACTGAAGGATTGTACCGTAAAGGGTTTGATTAGTACCGGCAGGTCTTCTACCGTCGGGCAACAACTTAATCCCAGGGCCATATCATGAGCGGTTGAAAGTAGGATCTTGGTGGTGGGCTGGAGATGCTTGATGCCGGCGAGTGTTTTGTCTGCTTTCGCCACCTGATGATCTATTTCCACATCAAACACAATGATATCAATCTGTTCATGTTGACATTGTTCCAGCGTCCGGGCGCCACTGTCGGCAGTCAGGACCCGGTAATTGAGATTTTCGAGCAATACTTTTCCCATCTTGAGCAGGGTTGGGTCTTTTTCCGCCAGCAGCACGGTCTCCCCCTCTCCGTAGGCAATAGGAGCCTGGGGGGTAAAAGCACAGTGGGCCCATCCTTGAGTCCAGTGCCGGGGCAGTTGAGGTATGTTCTGGTCGGTCATGATTGTGATATATCCTGGGGTCAAGGCAGGGTTTCTGTTTGTATTATTTACAGAATATCATTTGTAGTGACTAACAGGGGGAAAGTCAACCCCGCATGCTGTGGTCACCCCTAAAAAAGACCATGGTGCCTTCCAGAAAAAACTAAAGAACACCATCAATGGCGTCGATAACAGATCCATAGAACAAAACTTATACATGGACAACAGGGAGGTTAGCCATGTCTCAGCAGATCGATCCGACCGGTGGCACAAAGCCATTGAATATTCCGCTACAGGAAGAGAAAGCCCAGCGCAAAGCAGCTCAACAACCGCCGACCGGCGGCTCAGACCGGGTTTCTCTGGGAGAAAATAAAAAGGCGGAAGCAACCTACGGGCCGGGTCTGAAAGTGGCAGAACCCTACGAACTATTAAGACAACTGGTGGTAAAAACCCTGCTTGATCAGGGCGCCACCGGCAAGGTGGATACCGGTAGCGAGATCATTGATCTGGCTACCCTGACCCCGGAAGAGGCCCAGGCCCTGGTGGCTGATGACGGTTATTTCGGGGTTGAGCAGACCTCGGATCGGATTGTTGATTTTGCTATCAATGCTTTTGCTAACGACCCGGGTAAACTACAGCAGATGAAGGATGCCATCGACAAAGGCTTTAACGAGGCACAAGAAGCTTTTGGCGGGGCGCTCCCGGAAATATCACAGAAAACTTACGAAGCCATTATGGAAAAACTGGACACCTTTGCTGCCGGTTTTGACCAGGAACAATAGGAGTTGGTTATGGTAGATCGAATCGTTGGAAATAGAGGATACGGACCCGTCGGGCAGATGGGACGAACTGACAAGGCGGCCAACGTCAAGAAAAATGACGGCGGCAAACAAACCGATCGGGTCGATTTTTCCAGTGCCTTGAAGGATGCTGAAAAAACCGGCGCCGCCACATCCGCTCAGGAGACTGCCCGTATGGACAAGATCGCGGCACTCAAAAGCCAGATTCAGGACGGCACCTACAAGCCTGACCTGAACAAGGTCGCTGCCAGTCTGCTCCCCTTTCTGATGCGGGAGAGCTGATCATGGCCGATCCCCAGGTCAGACAAGCTCTCGAGCGTCTGCTTGAGTTGCTGGGTCAAGAACGCGAAGCGGCTCAGCGTCTCGATATGGAAGGGCTGCAAGCAATCGTTGCCGACAAGGAAGCATTGCTCAAAGGGTTGGTCATTGCTCCCGAGCAGGTTGATGGGATGGAAGACCTGCTCAAGCAGATCGACCACGAAAATCGCCGCAACGCCTTTTTGCTGTGGACCGGGCTGAACTGGGTACGTGATCTGATGGGATTTTTCGGTAAAGCAGCCATGCCGCAAGTTTATGGCGGTTCGGGTCAGTCCCGCACCCTGCATCAGGGTGGGCGATTGCTGTCAGGAAAGGTGTAGATCATGGGTGGACTCAACGCTGCGCTGAACTCCGGCCGCACCTCATTACAGACCAACCAGAAGGCCATCGAGATCACCGGTCTGAATGTCGCCAACGTTAACACCGAAGGCTATTCACGCCAGACCCCTCATCTCACGCCCTATCCGGCCCTGGCCTTTGGTGATTATTTTATCGGTACCGGTGTCACCGTCGGCTCGATCGAGCGCTCTCATGATGTTTTTCTCGCCGGTCAGATTAAAGAAAAATCCATGGAATCCGGGCTGGAAAACAGCATGCTTAATCCTCTGGCGGAGCTGGAGCGGGTCATAGGTATCGGCGAAGGCAGCCTGTCGGACGAGTTTGACCAGTTTTTTGATGCCTGGCGGCAGCTCTCTACCAACCCCGGTGGTGAAGTCGAGCGTCAGGCGGTATTGCAACGCGGTGAACTGATCGGCCGTGCCTTCTCCAATATCTACCGTGAAACCCAGCAGTCAGTAAAAAATATCAACAGCACCATCACCTCCAAGGTCGATGGCGTCAATCTGGCCCTCGAAGAGGTGGCCCAGCTCAATGCCCGCATATCGGCCCTTGAGATGTCCGGTCAGGACGCCAACTCCGACCGTGACCGGCGCGATGTTCTGCTTAAGAGCCTTTCTACCAGTATCGGGGCCACCACCTTTGAAACCTCCACCGGAGCT
>JAWOFG010000098.1:0-3359 GCA_046482365.1 Pelovirga sp.
CCATGCGTAATGCTACCTGCACCACCATTGCACCGACCGGTACTATTTCCATTATCGCCAACTGTTCAAGCGGAGTTGAACCTCTGTTCGCTGTTTCCTACGTGCGCCAGGTCATGGACAATAACAAGT
Organism: Pelovirga sp.; assembly: GCA_046482365.1. Classification (GTDB taxonomy): domain Bacteria; phylum Desulfobacterota; class Desulfuromonadia; order Desulfuromonadales; family Geopsychrobacteraceae; genus Pelovirga. Next base: position 130 of record JAWOFG010000098.1, read on the forward strand.
TGATCGAAGTTCATCCGGTATTTGCCCGCATTGCCCGCGAACGCGGTTTTTATTCAGAAGAACTGATGCAGGAGATCGCCGAGAAAGGTTCGGTACAGGATGTTAAAGCGATCCCGGAAGATATCCGCAAGATCTTTGTCACCGCCCACGACATAACCCCGGAAGATCACGTGAGGATGCAGGCGGCATTCCAGAAACATACCGACAATGCCGTTTCGAAAACCGTAAATTTCTGTCACAGTGCCACCTCCGAAGACGTCTCCACCGTTTATCGTCTGGCCTATCAGCAGGGGTGCAAAGGGGTGACCATCTATCGTGACGGCTCGCGCTCCATGCAGGTTCTCTCAGTGGCCGGCAAAGCAGAGGCCAAGACCGAAGAAAATGTCCCGATGGAAAACCGCAAAGGATTGCGCAAACGAGAGCGTCCACGCGCCTTGAGCGGCGCTACCTACCAGATGGAAACCGGTTGTGGACCGCTGTATATCACCATCAACCAGGATGAAAAGGGGCTGTTTGAACTTTTCACTACCATGGGTAAAGCCGGGGGCTGTGCCGCATCACAATGTGAAGCAATCGGTCGGCTGGTGTCTCTGGCCTGGCGCAGCGGCGTGCAGGCACGCCAGAGCGTTAAACAGTTGATTGGTATTACCTGTCACAAACCCAGCGGCTTCGGGAATAACCGCATCACTTCCTGTGCCGACGCTGTTGCCAAGGCGATTCAACTGCACATGGCAGACACTGAAGAAATCATGACAGCAGTAAATAATGGTGGAGGGGCCTGCCCAGATTGCGGTGGTCCGGTAGAACATGAAGGGGGCTGCTGTGTTTGCCACGCCTGTGGCTTCAGTGAGTGTGCGTGATCAGTTGACTCGCTCCACCGTCAGCCCATCCCTGGTCTGATTTCTAACCCGCACCAGGCACAGTTCACCTGCTTGTGCCTGGTGCTGATCAATCAGCAGAGGCAGATAATTCTCCGACAAGCCCTTGTGTTGCCCCTGGTTGACACCCCCTTCAACCAGCATTTGCAATTCCGTTCCGATAAAACAACGACTGAACTGCTGTAATTTTTCATCTCCCAACGCGCGCAACCTGGCAGCACGTTCCTTGATTAACGCTGGCGTGACCTGCTCGGCCATGGTCGCGGCCGGCGTTCCGGGCCTGCGGCTAAAAGGGAAAACATGCAGATGACTGAAAGGAAGCTGCTGTAACAATCTGAACGTGTTGGAAAAATGATCTTCAGTTTCACCAGGGAAACCACAAATGACATCGAGGCCGAGCGCCATCGCAGGCTGACGCTGGTGTAGATCAGCGAGCAGATCAACAAAAAAAGCCGTATCGTAATGACGGTTCATGCGCCTTAGAATCTCGTCATCACCGGCCTGGAGGGGAATGTGCAAATGCGGGCAGAGCCACTGTTTTTCAACGAGGTATTCACGCAAGCGGAGGGGCAACTCCGTTGGCTCAATTGAGCCTAAGCGAACGCGGCCCCCAAATTCGCAGGTTTCTATCGCCTGCAATAGGGTCAACAGACTGGTGCCATCCGCAAAGTCCTGACCATAACCACCGATATGGATACCGGTCAGCACAACCTCGCAAAAACCGGCCGCTCCCAAGCGCTCAATCTGGGCAACAACCTGCTTAACCGCCACCGAGCGGCTGTTACCACGGGCATAAGGGATAATACAGTAAGAACAAAAGGCATTACAACCATTCTGAATCTGGACAAAAGCTCGGCTGCGCTGGGCAAAAGTCTGAAGATCCAAGGGTTTACATTTCTCGGCCATACGGATATCAGACACTTCAACGACGGTCTCGCTGCCGGTGTTTTCCTGGGTCTGGAGCAGCAGACGCAGCAGTTCTTTTTTTTCCTCATTACCGATGATCAAACTGACCCCGGGAAGCTTCCGAAGTTCGGCGGGATTGATCTGGGCATAACAGCCGGTAACAACAATTCGCGCCGCCGGGTTTAAGCGCTGGGCGCGGCGAATCAGGTTGCGCGACTGGGAATCAGTAGCCGCTGTCACCGTGCAGGTATTAACGATGACCAGATCAGCCCCGACCGTAAAATCCACCTGCTGATAACCCTTGGCTACCAATTGTTCAAGCATGGCCGCTGACTCAAACTGATTGGTCTTACAACCGAGGGTAACAACCGCTACTGATCTGGCTACTGAATCCATCCCCCCCCCAGCACCCTATCTCCCTGATAAAACACAGCAGCCTGACCCGGCGTTACCCCGGATTGAGAAGTCGAAAAAGTCACTTTAACGCGCCCATCACCTAAAGGAACAACCTGCGCCGGTTGTTCGTGCTGACGATAGCGGATCCGGCAGTCGGTCGCGAAAGGCCGTTGTGGTGGTTCCATACTCCATACACAGTTGCCGACAATCATTTCCCGGCACAGCAGGTGCAGTTTTTCACCGACGATAACTGTCTTGCTAGCAGCATCGATACGGATGACGTACAGTGGTTCGCTCCAACCAATACCCAGCCCCTTGCGCTGGCCCACGGTATAACGGTAGTAGCCCTGATGCTGCCCGAGCACCTGCCCTAAGACATGGACAATCGGTCCGGCACAATCATCGAGCTGCCGTTCTTCTTCCAAAAACCGAACATAATCACCATCAGGGACAAAACAGATATCCTGACTTTCAGCCTTTTCGGCTACCCGCAGATTAAAGCGCGCCGCATGTCCCCTCACCTCTTCTTTGGTCATGCCACCTAAGGGGAAACGCACCAGCTCCATCTGCTCTTTCGTCAAGGTAAACAGGAAGTAGCTCTGGTCCTTGTCACCATCAATCCCTTTATGCAGCGCATAACGGCCATCTTCAGCGGGAAGGATCCGGGCGTAATGACCGGTGGCCAGGAATTCCGCCTCGAGTTCACGTGCCTTGCGCATCAGCATTTCAAACTTGAGTACCTGATTGCACAGGACACAAGGATTGGGCGTCAGGCCGGCTAAGTAGTCATTACAAAAACGATCAATGACCTGCTGCTTGAACTGTTTTTCAAAATTGATAACATAAAAAGGGATATCAAGCTGTTCGGCAACCCGCCGGGCATCGTAAACATCATCAAGGGAGCAGCAACTGCCGAAGGACTCACCATGCTTGTCGGTATACTGAGAATAATCCCAGATCTGCATAGTCATACCAACAACCTCATACCCCTGCTCTTTGAGCAGAGCGGCTGTCACCGAGGAATCAACGCCGCCACTCATGGCAACGACA
>JAWOFG010000185.1:0-4262 GCA_046482365.1 Pelovirga sp.
TGGTGCGTTTTGCTGTATTTATGGGGTTGGTGGGCATAAAACGGTTGATGGATACAGAAAAGCCTTATCTCACTATAGACTATAATTTGACTAAACGGCCGCTACTTGATGAGGTTGTGAGATTTAACCTATGAAGAAAGGGGGGTGCAATCGACACCTCTTGATACTTCCAGCGTGGATTTGGGGAAAGAAGAAAATCGCAGCAACCAGACGACATTGATTCTGAGCCTTTTTGATAAATGGGACTTTACCACGTCATTCTCAGACCATTTTTTGAACCAGCTGAAGTTCTGGCGCATCACTCCCAGCTTCGCTTTTGTTGCACAACCCCAGACCAATGGAGTTGCTGAGCGCTTTAACCGAACATTGAAAGAACAAGCAATCCACGGTCGTCTTTTTCGTAACGTAGATGAAGTCCGAGAAGCAGTGAAAAGCTTCGTGGACATTTACAACCGAGAGTGGCGCGTTGAGGAAAACGCCTTCAAAGTGCCCTCAGAAATTCGCCACGATTGGCATGAAAATAGTCAGGCTGCATAAGCCAAACTTGTGTCCAGGAGACCGGTTCCGTTACAAATTTTACCAAAACCATATAGCAATTAAGGCCGACTCGATGGATGTAAGAGACAAACAAAAGATACCGCAACTCCTCAAAACATTAGAGGTATTCAGGTATCAGGAGCTTCTATTTTTAAGCTCTCAATCACAACCGATCAATCCCTTTTATCTATCGAGCAAATCATGAAATACCTTATTTCCATACTGGTCCTGCTTGCCGGTTTCATCAACGCTCCGCCGGCCATTGCCGGAGATTTGACTGTATCGCGCGCCGTACTGGAAGACAAGACCGGCACCCTGTCGATCGACGATGTGACTGAGCGTGAGTTTTTGCCAATCGGATCCAAACTCTCCAAAGGCTTCTCCAACTCCGTGTATTGGCTGCGCCTCAAGGTGCGGCCGCCAAGCAAAGGCAGCGAGGTGGTATTGTTCATTCGCCAGCCGTCTCTCAACGAAATCCGTCTATATGAGTCCGTTGCAGGCGATCCTCCGAGCTGGAACTCGAGAGTGACCGGCAACTTTTACCCTTACGAAGAACGTGATCGAAAACAGCAAACACTGGGCTTTGTCGTTAACGTAACCGCGCCTGAGACAACCTTTTATCTGCGCGTTAAGACCAGAAGCGCATTACAATTAAGTGTGGAAGCACTAACGCCCGAAGAGGCCGAACGCAGTGACCACCAACTCGATCTGCTGGCGGTCTTTTTCGTGACCGCCATGCTGTTTCTATTGCTCTGGGCGATCAACAGTTATCGGCTAGACCGGCAGCGGGTGGTGGGTCTGTTTGCCGTTCACCAAGCGGTTTATACCTTGTTTGGCTTAGCCATAACGGGCTATTTGGCTCCCTGGCTCCCCACCGGTTTCCCCCAGCTGGCGGATATGTCTACCACCTTCCTCTATTGTGCAGTAAATTTTACAACGCTGCTTTTTTGCCGAGAACTATTCAAGCCGTATCAGCCTGCGCCGCTGATGATGCGCGGACTCAACCTGTTTTTGCTGGCATTTCCCCTGCAACTGGTAGCGATGTCTCTGGGCTATGTCCTCTTTGCCGTAATCCTCAATGCTGTGATGATCAGATTCACTTGGTGGTATTTTGTTATCATGACTTTTACGCTGCGTAAGGAACAGTTGCCGAGCCGTCGTGTGCTGCAGGTCTTTTTTGTGGCGATTACCCTGTTTTTTTCCCTGTTCTGGTTTGGCAGCAGTATAATGACTTACCCTGAAAATAAATTATTAGGCCGACAGATCCTCGTTATTAACGGCATTCTGGTCGGCGGCATATTTGCCATGATCTTAAACGAGCGATCCCGGCGGTTGCTGCTTGAAGCGCAACAGTCGGCTCTGGAATCGGAGGCCAAGTCCGAGTTTCTGGCTCTGGTTAGCCACGAAATCCGCACTCCACTCAATGCTCTGGTCGGATTCAGTGCCCTGGCCCGCAAGACAACCGATCCTGTTAAAAAAGATCAATACCACGCCATCATCGAACAATCGTCCCACTCGCTGATGGAACTGGTCAACGGTATCCTGGATATGAGCAAGATCGAGGCGGGTCGGATGGAATTTGAGACCGTGCCATTTAACTTGCGACAACTTCTCGATAGCCTGGAAGAGCAATATCGGCCTCTGGCTAACCAAAAAACGTTGAAATTCCAGCTTGGCGTAACTGACAACGTCCCAGTATGGGTCCTCGGCGATTCGATCCGGCTTCGCCAGGTTCTTGCCAACCTCCTTTCCAATGCAATCAAGTTTACTGATAATGGAGAGGTATCCTGTCGCGTCAGTGTGCCCGACCAGACAGAGGATGGAGGCCCTTCGTTGGTGCGCTTCGAGGTCAGGGATACCGGTATCGGCATCCCTGACGATAAACGTGTCTTGTTGTTCCAGCCCTTTCGACAGCTTGACCCGACTATCTCACGCAAATTTGGCGGTACCGGCCTTGGTCTGGCCATTGTCTGGAATCTGGTAGAAATGATGGAGGGAAGTCTCACCCTGACCAGCCGTGAAAACGTAGGGAGCTGCTTCGTCATTGAGCTGCCTCTGCCGGAGACCGAAGCACTTCCTGAAATACAGCATGCCGCAACGGAGCAACTGACAATAGGTACGGTCCTGGTGGTTGAGGATAACGAGTTCAATCGCCGGCTGTTGGGAGATATCCTGACAAGCTGGGGGCAACAGGTTGTGCTGGCGAAGGATGGTAGTCAGGCCCTGCAGTTCATGGAGCAGCAACATTTTGATCTGGTCCTGCTGGATATTCGCATGCCTGGCATTGATGGTATCGAGGTCTCCCGTCGAATCAGGCAGAGAGAAGCTGAAGGAGTACAGATACCCGTTACGATCATCGCGATTACCGCTGATGTTGATGTCACGACGCGCAAATCCTGTCTCGCCGTCGGCATCAACGCGGTGCTAGGAAAACCGGTGATCCCCGATCAATTGGCCAGTACCATTGCAGAACACTGTGAAGGAACCATGGCAGTGCCCTCCGCAACTGAACTGCAGCTGAACACTCGGACCTGCCATGACTTGGGGGGAAATGCTGAACGCGGTCGGCAGTATCGGGAAATGTTGATGGTTGATATCTACGAAGAACTGAAAAATCTGCAGGCCGCGATTGAGCGAGAAGATCGCGACAAATTGGGCCAGGCCGCTCATACCCTGAAAGGGTTGTGTGGACACCTGGCCGATCGAGAACCAGAGGAACTTGCAACCTGGTTACAACTCAATGCGCCGTCTTCCCCCACTGACAAGCTACAGATGGTGATCGCGCAACTTCAATCCAAACTGGATCAGGAGCACAAGTCATGAGTCGTGGTGCACAAATACTGGTGGTTGACGACAAGCAGAGTTCCCGTTTCCTGATCCAGGGGTATCTTGAAGATGCTGGTTACCAGACAAGCTGCGCCGCTGACGGGAGCGCAGCACTTGAGAAATTGTCGCAGGGGCAATTTGACCTCATCCTGTCCGACATGGTCATGCCGGAGATGGACGGAGTCACGCTGTTGCGCAAGGTTCGCAACCTTTATCCACAGTTACCTTTTGTCCTGTTTACCGCTCATGGTTGTGTCGACAACGCTGTGGCAGCCATGAAAGAAGGGGCGGCTGATTTTCTGCTCAAGCCGCTCAACCGGGCAGAGCTGCTGCTGGTGGTGGAACGGTTGCTGGAACATGCCCGCTTGCGGGTCAGCTACGACCGGATGCTCGATTCCGAGCGGGAAAAATTCAGTTTTCAGAATCTCTCCAGCACGTCACCAGTCATGGGAAAAACCCTGACTTTAGCACGGCAGGTTGCCGCCGCCCCCAATACCACCGTCGCACTCTACGGTGAAAGCGGTGTGGGCAAGGAAGTTCTAGCCCGGGCTATTCATGTTGCCTCCGGTCTAAGTATGATCAACTTTGTGGCGATCAATTGTGCCGCCATCCCGGAAATGCTCCTGGAGAGCGAATTGTTCGGTCATGTGAAAGGCGCCTTTACCGGCGCCGACCGTGAGCGCGAAGGGAAGTGCAGCCGGGCAAAGGGCGGCACTCTGTTTCTCGATGAGATCGGCGACATGCCGCTGTCGCTCCAGCCCAAACTGCTGCGCCTGCTGGAAGAGCGAACCTATGAAAAGGTCGGCTCCGACCGGCCGGCCAGCGCCGATTTCAGGGTCATTGTCGCCACCCACCGCAATCTGGACGAATCCTGCAAGCAAGGGACTTTTCGCCAGGAC
>JAWOFG010000191.1:0-5700 GCA_046482365.1 Pelovirga sp.
CATTGGAAACAACGTCGCAGCCTACGGTTATCCAGCTGGTTGATGTTCCACCAACAGAACCTGAGCCGGAACCTGAACCACAACCGAGCTACGAAATCGACCAGCCTCCCCTTCCCCCTGAACCGGAGCAAGAGGTAGAATCCCCTCGCCGGGCCGAACGTGATCAGCTGGTAGAGCGCGAACAGGCCCCACCAGGTGACGATGTGCGCGACCAGCGTCAAGGCATCACGCCAACCCCGGAACAACCATCGGCACCTGCGCCACTGCCGACACCTGTTCCTGAGCCACCGGCAGCGATCGCGCCGGCACCGACTCCACCACCAGCCATCAACCTAGATCCGGAACAACCACAAACACGAAGCGAGGAAAGGCCACCGGAATCGCAAGAACCTGCTGAGGACCCAGCGCCGGTGGAACAACCTGAAACACCCCGGCTGACCCGTGAGCAGTTATTTCCCTCGCCCAGCAAGCTGGCTGAAATTGCCGCAGGCCAACAGGCACAACGTGACAGAAGTCGTGAACGGGATGATATTGAACCAGGTGAAGAGGTCTGGCTGAACCTGCAACACGACCGACTGGTCTCTTTTTTCAGGCGCTTTCACAATCGCGTTGAGCGAGTCTGGAATTATCCCGCTGAAGCGGCCCTGAATGGTATTGACGGCACGTTGGAGTTGCTGATTATCGTCAGCAAGGAGGGGAAATTGATTGATGTTGATTTGCGCCGCAGCAGCGGCTCGGATTTGCTTGACTTCGAGGCGATTCAGGCCGTCTACCGGGCGGCCCCGTTTGGACCACTCGGTAGACACTATCCCCACGATGAGCTTCGTATCAGAGCTTATTTTGAGTATCGCTTATCCGGGCGTTATATTTACGGACGGTAAGAGCATGAGATCATGAAGGGTCACTCTTCGTCTTCGATCATTTCTTCATAACTTGCAGCATCAAGAAGATCATCAAGTTCGGCAGGGTCAACCAGCTTCACCTTGATCAACCAGCCATCCTCGTAAGGGGAGCCGTTAATGATTTCCGGACTATCGGGCAACTCATCATTGATCTCAATGACATCACCACTGACCGGAGCATACAGATCAGAAACCGTCTTGGCTGACTCAACCACGCCGTAGGGTTTTCCTGATTGCAACTGATCACCCACTTCGGGCAATTCAAGGAAAACAATCTCACCCAGTTGTTCCTGGGCAAAGTCACTGATGCCGATCAAAGCGATATCATCTTCTACCTGCACCCATTGATGTTCTTCGGAATATTTTAAATCATCAGGTATATCCATGAAATCCTCCCAAACCTGTTATCGGTGTGATGCAACTATAAGGGTAACGTTTTACGAAACCATCATCATTCAATCATACACATTTTCAGCCGGTGCGCCGTTTGGCGCTTTCCAGGGTATTCTGCAAGAGCATGGCAATCGTCATCGGGCCGACCCCACCAGGCACCGGAGTAATGGCAGAGGCTCTTTGTGCAGCGGCAGCAAAATCAACATCACCTACCAATTTTTTGTCACCAACCCGATTGACACCGACATCAATCACTACCGCTCCCGGCTTGATCCAATCCCCCTTGATCATTTCCGGCCGGCCTACCGCAGCAATGACCACATCAGCGGCGGCTACCCTGGCGGCAAGATCCTGGGTACGTGAATGGCAGATGGTCACCGTGGCATGTTTGGCCAGGCACATCAGGGCGAGCGGTTTACCGACAATGTTGGAGCGACCGACAACAACGACGTTTTTCCCTGTCAAGTCCACACCGATGCGCTCAAGCATCACCATCACACCATAGGGAGTGCAAGGCTTGAACAGCGCATTACCCGTGACCAGGCGACCAACATTGTAAGGGTGAAAGCCATCGACATCTTTAGCAGGAGAAATGGCCTCAAGTATTTTAGCCTCGTCAATCTGCTCCGGCAAAGGCAACTGGACCAGGATTCCATCGATACGAACGTCACGATTGAGGCGCGTCACCAGATCGAGCAATTCGGGCTCTGTTGTCGTTGCCGGCAACTTATGTTCCACCGAATAAATCCCCGCTGCGGCACAGGCTTTTTCTTTCATGGTAACGTAAACCCGACTGGCCGGATCTTCACCCACCAGAACCACCGCCAAGCCGGGAGTCACCCCGCCGGCAATAAGTTCCTGTGTCTGTTGCGCTATCTCTTCACGAATCTGTCCTGCCAGGGCCTTACCATCAATAATCTGTGCCACTGCTTTTCCTCCCGAGTATGTTTCCTTGATAACATCGACATAGTTTGTTTTTAAACTCTAAACACAGGCTTGTTCTTTTGTAAAGCAACCTCTAACGAAAAAAATGGCAAAAAAAATCCCCGTCGTAATCAACGGGGAAGTTTTTAAGGGGTCATAAGGTGAATGGTCTCAGCCATTAGCCGCCTTCGGACAACCGGCACAGGAATCGCCGGGGGCACTAGTAGCTGCCGGACAGCTTTCCGCCTTGGCACCACCGTTGTTATAACCCTGCTGATACCAGCCGCCCCCCTTTAGAGCAAAACCGGCAATAGAAATGGCTTTTTTGGCGTGTCCACCGCATTTGACGCACTCTGATACCGGCCGGTCAGAAAATTTCTGACGAACTTCAAATCGGTGTCCGCAATCTTCACACTGATATTCATATACTGGCATGTGATGAGCCCTCCATCGGCTTTATGTAGTTATTGAACAACCTTGGATTATAAGATTGAATTTTGTCTGATGTCAATATCAGTTTTTTAAAAAACAGCGGTCATAACAGAAATAATGGATTGCCGGACAGATCAGAAAGTCATGCGTGCCCCGAGGTAAAAGCCTCTGCCATGGATATCACCGGTGCCGGCCGCATCATTGTCAATGCCGGTCTGCATGTTGCCGTTAAAGACGTTGAGAGCTTCGAGGATCAGGGTCAGATGGTAGCGGTCAGTTTTGATTGCATCAAACTCGGTAGTGATATCGGTGGTTGAACCACCGGAGATTTTACCGGATTTATAGGCGTTGGAATATCCGCCATCGGGATTAATCCAGAAACTACTGGCACGTCCCGTAATTGTACCAAAGGGGGTATGATCACTTTTGTCTGAAACTAACCCCTTGGATGAACCTCGCCATCGCGTAACGCTGTACAAACGCAAGTGATCATTCAAAAACCTGCTGTTTGTGCTTAAAGTCAACACCCAGGGCGAATTGTAGTTTTCCGCAGGCATATCAGAGCGAGAAATAAGTTCTCCATTATAAAAAACATAATTATAGTTATAATCATACCCCATTAAAGTGCGGACAGAGCGCACATCTGAATCATAATAATCATTAAAACTATTAGTTTTGGACTTTGTTGCATTAAACGATAAACGATGGAATCCTAAATCCGCTAAACCGATATCTCGTTGGATAGAAAAGCTTATTTCTCGATATTCGCTTTTCCCATCATTGGTTAAATAGTAAAAATCTCCATCTGCTGTTTTACTGATCAGTTGATTTTTGTGCTTACGCTCTAAAGCGGAAAGGTTATATTCAAAACCAAAAATAAAACCTGAAATAGCACCTGAAATCTCATCAGAATAAGGGGTTGAAAGGCCGTCACTGCTGTAGCTTTTAGTGGTGCTTAGCGTCGGGTCACGCGGAACCTCACTACCATCGGGCTGAATATCGTATATCTGCGTGTTAATCGGCCGATAGCGGTTAAAGGCATAAGCGCTTAAATGTTGGCCATAGTAGCGATTCACACCGACACCCAGACGCATGACACTGTTGCCAAACAAATCATATTCGGATTTGAAACGCGGTGCCACATCGATATTGCCGGAAAAACGATCATAATCGACGCGAAGCCCCGGACGCACCAGCAGTCTGCGCCATGCCACCTCGAATTCTCCGTATGCTCCGAGGTTACTATTGTATCCTGTTTGCGATATTTCCTCGTAGGTTTGCACCGTTCTTCTGGTGGCCGTCACAGAATAAATTTCGATGCCTTCATTCCACATATCCATGTGTTTATATCTATAGTCGATCCCTGTGGAAAAATTTAAATAGCCATTTTCACCATAATGGTCATTTGATGCAAAGCCCAAGGATGCGCTGGTCTCACGAGTCTTGTTTTCGGCATCTCCAAGTCCGCCATACTTATCATCGAGACCCGAATAACGAAAACTGGCCTTGCTATCACGGCTGAAACCGTACTGTGCCAAAGCGGCCTTACCTGTTATCACGCCAGCGCTATGGGAATAATCTACCTGGGTTGAAAAACGCCATGAGCGATTCTCTATGTACCATTCACTGTCGCGAAAAGCATAATCCCAACGCAGAGCCTTGTATGGTGCATAAGTGAGATCAAGATTGATGTTCATGTCATTATGTGGCTGCAAATTTAATCTAGCGAAGTAGTTTTCATTGGTACGTTTTTGACTGTCCTTGAATTCAGTCCCGTCAGACGTGATACGCGTCAGCGGGATGGATGAATGATGGCGCGAATAGGATAGCAACAATGAGGCATCATCGTTAATAGGTCCTTCAGCAATGAGACCGGCCTGATAAGTTGTAAAACGAGGTTGCTCATAGGGTTCGCGTGATTCTTCATCAACATCACGCAAGTCAAACCAGCTGTCCTCGGTATAACGACCAGACAAAGTAAACCGCCAGCGATCGGAGACAGGTTCACGTAACTTCGCATCAACCACACCACCGACAAAGCCACCGTATTGAGCCGATATGTTACTGGAATAAACCTGGATTGATTCAATTAAAGACGTATCGTAAAAAATCGTGGCATCACCACCGCCAACAGTTAAAACGGTGGCCGACCGAACATCATCCAAACCGGATGGATTCAGGGTATTAGTCACACCCATTCCATCGATCATAAAGTTGTTTTCGTACGGCTTGGCTCCGGAGATAGAGATCCGGGGCGGGGCGATTTCACCAACGGTGAGGCTGGACTGGCGTTCGTCATCGTATTGAATCTGCGACATGCCCTTGAGGGCTTCAGTGATTGAACCGGTGGCGGAAGGCATCATCTCCAGATCAGCGCCTTCGATGCGGGTTTCACCGGACTCAAGCGAGGTGGCGTGAACAATAACCGGGGATAAGGTGTGCATATTTGTGGCGGGTTGTCCCTGCTCAGCCACCGGGGTAAGCAGCGAATCTTCAGCCCATAATAGTAGAGGCGCGGAAAACAGCACAATTATCACCAGGAGGATTTTCACAAGAGAACTCTTTATCAGTTAGTGCCCCTGTCCCCCCGGTCTGGACTGTTTAATTACTCATCGCCTTTAACACCAAGGCGTTCAATGATATCGCTGTGGCAGCACCCACGGATCAGCACGCGTTTATGACGCGAGGTTGCTCCGGAGATAATTTCGATATCACGAGTCGGAACACCTAGCAGCTTTGCCAGAAAAGCACAACAACACTTGTTGGCGGCACCATCAACCGGCGGCGCAGTCAGCCTCACCTTGAGGGCTCCATCATGGCAACCCGCCAGCTGGTTTTTTGATGAGCGCGGCTGCACGACCAGAGAAAGGATTACTCCATCCACAGTGTTAGTAAGATAGCCGGGCATTAATCAGAAAGGTCATCATCCGTTATACTGTCGGCAAACAGCGCCTGTAATTTTTCCGGATGGCTTTGCAGATCAATCTGCAGGGTATCAATATCCATATCAAGAAGCTGCTTATGGTTGTCAATCAGGGCGCGCAGGCTA
>JAWOFG010000202.1:0-3596 GCA_046482365.1 Pelovirga sp.
CATCCGGGTCGCCCAAAAGCTCCAGAACCTTGTTGGCTACCGCCGGCATTGGTGGTAAATCACGTACCGAACGTACTACGGACTGGAAATCTGTGTTCATCTTCTTCTCCTTAAACCTGACACTGACAAGGGCGTCATCCTAGCAGAAAACATGCAAGGAAGCATCGCTTTTAATCTAATCTTCAATCCCAAAAAAAGATCTGGGCACAGGGTCTGGTCGCCAGCAAGACCGATAACAGCAAGGCTAATTGCATACCTGGACATGGTGTAAGCGATGTGATCTTTGAAGAACAGGAATCAAGGTTCAAAGGCCTACTACCCATAAACCGGCTGATAACCGAATTGCTGACAAAACAGTATCACCATCTGCTCTTTGATGTGCTGCATGTCAACCGGTTTGCCGGTTTCCCGGGCCAGGGAGGTGACCTGTTCATGCGGCACCCCACAAGGCACAATCAGATCAAAGGTTGAGAGATCATTATTAAGATTCAAGGCGATCCCGTGACAGGTCACCCAACGTTTCAGGGCGATACCAAAGCTGCAGATTTTACGTCCTTTCACCCAGACCCCCGGATTGCCTGGTTTCAACTCACCAACCACACCATACTGGGCAAGCAGTTTCACAACAACCTGAAGAAAGCCGGAGGTGAAGTGACGCAGATCCCTGACCGGCAGCTTCATCACCGGATAGACCACCAGCTGACCGGGCTCGTGAGCGGTCGCCAGACCTCCACGATTAATCCGCTGTAGTGCTACGCCACGACGGGTAAAATCATCTTCACCACAACGCAGATCCGACTCACCCCCGCGCCGCCCCAGGGTAACGGTAGCTGGATGTTCAGTCAGCACCAGGGTATTTGCACCACAGCCGGACAACAGCGCCTGAACCATGTCCTGCTGTCGGACGCAGGCCTGCTCATAACCAAATACGCCCCAATCCTGAATCTGCAGCAAAGGGGCGTCGGTCACAGTGGTAACAGCCATATCATTCACGTTATTTTTTCCGCTGTCGTCCCAACCCGTAATAACGACCGCGCAAGGTACTGCGAACCGGTTCTTCACCGAGCACAACCCAGCTGTTGTTACGCTCAATCCGTTCGAGGTCACTCATCAGAATCATTTCATCGAGGGTTTCAGAGGGAATCAGGTCAATGCGACCATCTTTATAACGTACCCGGATTAACATACTTGATTTTTCTCCATCGCAAAAGGCGCAAAAAAGCTCCCATCCAGCAACAATAACAGCAGATTGTCCGCACAGAGCCTAGTCGTCAAGCAGGGCATCAATCTCTTCAAAATTCAATCTTTTCTCGGCCAGTTCAGTCAATAACTTTAGCTTATGGGTATCTTCTACGGTTAACTTGGAAACATCATCACTGATCATTTCAAACACCTTTGACGAGGTGCGCTTGGCAATCATGTAAGGGATACCACTGTTGTTGATGATTTTCATCGTGATATGACTGATCTCACTCGAACCCGGTATAACCACGCCGGCAATGCGGGGGCGAAATTCATCGAGATGGTAGAGGTTGGACAGGGTCACCAACAATTCATCGCGACTGCTATTGACGATAACCAGGGTAGATTCGCGCAACAGTTCAACGACCCGCTGGGCTGAAGCAGCACCAATCTGAACGTGATGGATAATGCGCTGGGACTGATCGTGATTGGCTTTTAGTTCTACTCCAAGCACTCCGGCAAGGCGGCGCATGGTTGGATTGGCGAGAATCGGCTGATAATTAAAGCCGCCAAGGACCTTTATATTTTCATCGGCAAAAGCCATATCGAGATATTTCAGGGTCTGTTCACGCTTGTCCGGGATAATCTTGTTGATCAGAATGGCCCTTACCCGCGCCTGTTCTTTTTGAAACAGGGCTATATTCACCTGGGCGGTATCAATCACATTCCCTAAGCCGCCGCCGGTCACCATTAAAACCGTTGCGCCGGTAACCCTGGCAATATGAGCATTGTTACAGCCCAGAACGGTACCGACCCCGGTATGCCCTGCTCCTTCGATAATCAGAAAATCGTTTTTTTCGTCCAGTTCTTTTATCGCTCCAAACACCTGGTTGCTAATCTGCTCCCGGCTCAACTCCCCATCCATGACCCGGCGCGTATCCCCGCCTTTCAAGACAAAGGGAGACATCAGATGCAGGTCCTCTTCGAGGCCAAAATACCGCGCCATTAAGACGGCATCCTTGTCCGCAATCTGTCCCTGATATTCGACCGGTTTAGGGCCGATCGGTTTGATAAACCCAACTTTTTTGTATTTGCGCAACGCCATATGCATCAATGATAAACTGGTGGTGGTTTTACCACTGTTCATGCCGGTTGCGGCTACAAATATTTTGCGCGCCATGATTCATCTCCTTGAAAGCTGATGCTGGCTACCGTATAAAATAATTTGACAGAAAAGTCACGCAAAGTTCAGCTTTCTGATCGGATTTAACGTCATTATGACAAAACACCATCAAACAACTCCGGAGAACTCATGAGCAACAAGCAGATCAACTTCAAAAATCCTGACAGCGGTCACCGACTCGCGGGCATCCTTGATACACCTGAAAATTCTGAACCGCAAGGCTGGGCCCTGTTTGCCCACTGTTTTACCTGTGGCAAGAGCCTTAAATCAACCCGTCATATCAGTCGCGCCCTGACCGATAAAAATATCGGGGTGCTACGCTTTGACTTTACCGGACTGGGTGACAGTCAAGGAGACTTTTCCTCATCTCACCTATCCTCAAACATTGGTGATCTGGTGGCTGCTGCTACCTGGCTCAAACAGAACACCGCAGGGCCGGATATTCTGATCGGCCATTCCTTCGGCGGCGCCGCTGTTCTACAGGCGACCCGTCTGATTTCTTCAGTACGCGCGGTGGTGACCATCGCAGCCCCTTTTGATCCACAGCATGTTACCCACCTGCTGGATCAAGCGATTGAGGAAATCAAAGAAAAAGGCTCTGCCACGGTTAAAATAGCCGGACGCAGCTTTACCATTGGTAGGGAATTCGTTGAGGATCTGGCAACCCATCGATCGGAAGAGAGGATTAAAAAACTTGGACGACCGCTGCTGGTATTGCATTCACCCAACGATCCGGTGGTCGGCATCGACAATGCGCGGCTGATTTATCAGGCAGCCAGACACCCCAAGTCCTTTATCAGCCTCGACCATACTGACCATTTGCTATCAAAAGAAGTGGACGCTCGTTACGTTGGCGAACTGATAGCTTGCTGGGCAGGGCGCTACCTGACCACAAACAACTGATACAGTGGCAAACAGGTTAACCCGCAGACTGGCGCCGCTCTTCCAACTTAACCAGTTTGCGGACACGGGTGGCAATATGCTCTGCGTTGAGACCAAGGCTGTCATAAAGTTGCGCCTGTGAGCCCTGTTCAATAAAAACATCAGGAATACCGATACGTAATACCGGCAATTGCAATCCGACGTCACTGAACAGCTCCAGAACCGCAGATCCAAATCCGCCCTGCAAAACGTTTTCTTCCACCGTCATCACAAAGGGAACATTTTCTGCTAAAGAGATTATCTGTTCACGATCCAGAGGTTTGATAAAGCGCGCATCCAACACACCCAG
>JAWOFG010000204.1:0-8423 GCA_046482365.1 Pelovirga sp.
CAATGCGCCGCCGATAATTACCTCTGAACCACCGGAAGAATTAAGCGAAACCGGCTTTCTCTATCAGGTGACAGCAACTGATCCGGATGGTGATGCGCTGACATTCAGGCTTGAAAACGCTCCTGAAGATATGCAGATCAATACCTCAGCTGGTTTGATTCAATGGCATTTTGACCCCATGCCGGAGGGCATTTTCCCGGTAAGAATTATCGTGGACGATGGTCATGGTGGACAGGCCGAGCAATCCTTTGAGTTGCAGTTGGCCTACGAAGAGGTTCAATCACCCTGATTTTTTCAACAGATCGAGCCAGACGGGGGGCTGCCTCGATCTATTCAATTCAACGTCTTGCCGGCAATTTGCCACATCCTTTTTATCTTTGTATCGACTCCCCCTGCTTTGATTTCATTTATATGATGGCCGGCAATATTACTGCTGGTGCGATGTTTGGTGGCAAATAGCTGCCAACTATCTATTATTGAGGGGAGGGGGAAATGGTATCAAGGGAGAGCTTTGCCTGTTTTTGTCGGAGGGATAGTGGGTTCACTCTTGTCGAAGTGCTGACAGTTCTGGTAATTATAGGAATATTAACCACGATTTCTATTCCGGCATTTCGCACAATAGCCCAAGGTTCTCAGGTAACCAGCGCGGTCAACGATCTGGTGTCCAGCTTCAATTACGCCCGTAACGAAGCCATTACCCGTGGCGCATTGATTACCGTTTGTAAAAGTTACGATGCGCAAGTCTGTGATACCAGTGCGACGGGCTGGCAACAGGGGTGGATCGTTTACCTTCTCGATGATGTGGGGGACATGCAAATCCTTCGCGTGTATGGTGGCGCTGAGGGGCCGGTTGTGATGGAAGGAAACTTTCACGTACGTAACCGATTGAGCTACGAAGCCAGCGGTTTTATGCCGGGAGTTTCCAACGGGACGATCACTACCCGCAGTGGCGACAGGCAGGTAAATATCATCATTTCCAATACCGGTAGGGTCAGAACACAGAAACTGTAACTGGTGATGTGGTGGCGTCAATCTTCTGAATGTTTCACAATGCAAGAACATGTGCATTTTGTTGTGCATGGTATGCGGTTATGATTTAATCAGAAGAAGTGAACATAGACAGGAGGCCGTCCAATGACATTAGCCGAAAAAATACCAAAAACTGGTCGTCAGGCCACCAATGTAACAATCAGCAAAGATCTGCTGGACGATGCGCGAAAATTAAAAGTCAACATTTCCCAGGCAGCAGAACGTGGGCTGGAACGCGCCAATGCTGAGAAACGCTCGGCCCTATGGTTGGAGGAAAATTGCCAAGCGATCGAAAGTTCAAATCAATATGTTGAACGACAGGGTTTGCCTCTGGCAAAGTATCGGGAATTCTGATGGCCCGATTTGACGTTTTCAACAATTCTCACGCAGAAGGGTGTCTCCTCGATGTGCAGGCAGATCTGCTGTCTCATCTAAATACCCGAATTGTCGTTCCTTTGTTGCCACGAGAGTCCGCACCTTTGCCTGCCGGTACCCTGAACCCTGTTTTTTGTATCGGAGAAAACTCCCTGGTCATGGTGACCCAATTTATGGCAGCTGTCCCTCTAAGCATTCTGAAGTCTCCCGTTGCTAATCTTCAGCAGCATCGGGATGAAGTTGTTGCGGCAGTTGATTTTGTCATGCAGGGCTTCTAGGTTTTTATCATTTTCGTGAGGCCAGGCTGTCAAAGGTTAGTATTGCCCCTGTGACAGAATGTTGGCCGGAGTCCGGCAGGTGCTTGTCATGTCTGAATTTGTCCTTGTGATGGTCTTTGCTTTTGCCCTTGGTACCATCGTCGGTTCTTTTCTCAACGTCTGTATCTACCGGATACCGGCTGAGAAGTCGATCGTGTCTCCGCCGTCTTCCTGCCCTGCCTGTAGTCATCAGATTCGCTGGTTTGAGAATATTCCGATTCTCAGTTACCTGTTTTTGCGGGGTCGCTGTTCAGCCTGTCGGATTAAAATTTCCCCGCGCTATCCGGCAGTAGAAGCGTTGACCGGTCTATTGTTTGTCCTGACCTTTTATTATTTTGGATTTTCCGCCGCCACCATCGTCTATATGGTTTTTGTTGCGGCGCTGGTGGTGATTACCTTTATTGATCTGGATCATCAGATCATCCCCGACGTGATCAGTCTGCCGGGAATTCTGGTTGGTTTTGTCGGTTCGTTTTTTATTCCCTGGCTGGCCTGGTACGATTCGATTTTCGGGATCCTGCTGGGTGGTGGTTCGTTGCTGGCGGTCGCCTGGATTTATGAAAAGCTGACCGGGCGGGAGGGCATGGGCGGCGGCGATATTAAACTGCTGGCCATGTTCGGGGCTTTTCTCGGGTGGCAGGCCGTGTTTCCCATCATTTTTCTGGCGTCGTTGGCCGGCACCCTGGTTGGTGTTCCCTTGATGCTGGTACAAAAAGGTGATACCCGGCTGGCGATCCCCTTCGGGCCGTTTTTGGCGTTAGCGGCTGTCGTTTATTTGTTCTGGGGACAGATGCTGATTAGCTGGTATCTTGGCCTGCTTTAGGGACGAGCTTTAAATTTTTTTATTGGTTTGGTCTAAAACTTCTTGACAATATCTCACCCTTACCTATAATTATGCACAATTTCAAGATGTGATAAACAGATTTGATGCTTTTGAGAAAAGCGTCAAGTTGGATGTCTAAGCAATAAGCGCCAAAAGCAAGGCGTGCCATGGTTGAGCAATGAGGCGTACTTACGTACGTCGAAGCCGTGAGACAATGGCGACAACGCAGCAGTTGGTGAGTTTTTGCGACGACATCAAAGTGCAATGGGGTATGGGGCTGAACATGGAGCAGAATCGAGTCAAGGAAGTTCGAGAATCCTTATTGATGAGCAAGGCTGAATTGGCTCGCAAGGCGGATGTGTCTCCTTTAACGATTACCCGGATTGAACGCGGTAGCCCTTGCCGCATGGAAACCATGCGCAAGATTATTCTGGCTTTGGGTTACAAGCTTTCTGACAAAACAAAAATTTTTCCGGATTTATAGTTGGTTCAGGTCTTTTGTTGATTTAAGTGGCGCGCCTGTTTTTTTTGGGGATTCTCTTTTCGACTGGATAAATCATGTTCGCATCGAAAAAAGATATTGTCGGTATAGATATCGGCACAAGTGCGGTAAAGATGGTGCGCCTGCGTGAGGCGCGTGGAACCTACCATCTTCAAAACATCGGCATTATGCCGCTGGAGCCGGAAACGATCATTGATAATGCCATTATGGATTCCCCGGCGATTGTCGACGTGATCCAGAATCTGCTCGGGTCGATGAAAATCAAGACCCGTCAGGTGGCAACATCGGTTTCCGGCCACTCTGTTATTATCCGCAAGATTAACCTGCCAATGATGACCGAGTCTGAGCTCGAAGCATCGATCCAGTGGGAAGCAGAGCAATATATCCCCTTTGATGTCTCCGAGGTTAATATCGATTTCCATATCATCGGTCCCGACTCGAAAGATCCTTCCCAGATGAGTGTTATTCTGGTTGCGGCGAAAAAGGATTTCGTTAACGACCACTCTGCCGTCTTTGCTGAAGCCGGCTTGACTCCGGTGGTGATGGATGTTGACTGTTTCGCGGTAGAGAACATGTTCGATTACAATTACGGATTTGTTGAAGGGGAAGTCGTTGCCTTGATTGACCTGGGTGCCAGCGCCACCAGCGTTAATATCATGCGCGGCAGCAATTCCGTTTTTACCCGTGATATTCAGACCGGCGGCAACCTGCTCAGCCAGGAATTGCAGAAGCGTCTGGGTGTCAGTAGCGAAGAGGCAGAACGAATCAAGCTCGGGGAACGGAATGTCGCTGATTTAAACCCCGATGACATTGAACAGGTCCTGACTGATGCGACAGAAAATCTGGTTCAGGAGGTTCAACGCTCCCTCGACTTCTTTTCGGCAACCTCCAGTGAAGAACGCATCGGCAAGGTGTATCTGACCGGTGGAGTTGCCGCCTCCGAGCGTGTTCAACAGGTTCTGGCGCAACGTCTTGATATCGAGGTCGAACGTATCGATCCTTTCCGTAACATTGCCATCAATGAAAAACAGTTTGATCGAGAATATCTCAATGCCATTGGTCCAATGTTTTCGGTGGCGACCGGCTTGGCAATGAGGAAGGTGGGTGACAAATGATCAGGATCAACCTTCTTCCGGTAAGGGCTGCGCAAAAAAAGGAAAAGCTCCGTTCACAAGTGGTTATTCTGGTGTTGTCGCTGGTGCTGGTCGGTTTGGCTTGTGGCGCCGTCTACATTCAGCAACAACAAACCAATGAAAATCTGCAGGTTGAAATTGCTGATATCAATCGTCGCAATGCAGAATTACAAGAGCGCATTGGTGAAGTGCGCGATTACGAAAAAAGAAAGGCCGACCTCGAACAAAAGCTTGAGGTTCTTGCCAGGCTGAAAAGCGATAAAACCGGCCCGGTGCGGCTACTTGATGACTTAAGCAACGCCCTGCCGGAAGAATTGTGGTTAACCAGTTTCAGCGAACAGAATGGCAGTATTGATCTGGCCGGCATTGCTGATACTGAGCAGACGGTGGCCCTGTTTATGCAGCAACTGGAAAGCTCAGGCCATTACAGTGGTGTTGAATTGACGGTTACCGAGCAGACCACGGTTGGTAATCGAACAATGCAGCGCTTCAGCCTCAAGGGTCGGGCTGTGACCCCTGCGACCAATTAAGACAGGACGAATGCGATGAATCCACAAATTGAAAAAGTCCTCGGTCTTCCTGCCTATCAGCGGTTTCTGATTGTTTTTGTCCTTGCTGCCGCTATCGTAGCCGGCTTTTATTTCATGGTCTATGAGGGTTTGCGGGAGGAGCAGCAACGTCTGGAGCAACAGCGTACGTCAGCCCAGACCGTTCTGCAACGTAATCAACGGATAGCCAACAACCTTGAAGCGTATCGGGCTGATTACAATAAACTTCTGGTGCAACTGGAAGCGGCCCTTGATGAGTTGCCCCTTGATAAAGAAATTCCTGCCTTGCTGACCAAGATTGCATCCCTCGCCCAGGAAAAAGGGCTGGATGTTGTTCGTTTCCGTCCGCTGGCTGAGGTGCCAAGAGATTTTTACGCTGATGTCCCTGTTGAATTGCGCCTGGCTGGATCGTATCATCAGGCCGCTTTGTTCTTTGATGCAGTGAGCAAGATGGAGCGTATTGTCAATATAAAAGGATTAAAACTGGGCGGGGCCAAAGAGGTTGATGGGCGCACCGCGCTGAATATTGATTGCAGTGCCATAACCTTCCGGTTTCTTGGGGAGAGATCGAATAATTAGTTGAAAGGTGGTACGCTCACATGATTTTTTACAGGTTCCCTGTTATGAAGCTTATATTAATTGTTATCACAACCCTGTTCATGATTCCGACCACCATGATCATGGCACAAACTAATGGTGATGCTGAGGTTGCTGCAGAGGGTGAAACGGCGGGTGAGTATGCCTATAATCCTGGGGGACGGCGTGATCCTTTCACCCCCCTGATTCGACGTGACGAGCCTGCACCAGCTATACAAACGACCAGAAGGCCGGAAGAATTACGTGGTCCTCTTGAGCGTTATGAACTAAGACAGCTACGCTTGATTGCCGTCATGGTAGTCAAGGGGGATCCGCGAGCGATGGTTGCGGCGCCCGACGGTAAAAGTTACACCGTGGAAATTGATGATTACATTGGTATCAATGGCGGCAAGGTCAAGGATATTCAGACCCGGTCGATTGGTGTTGATGAACAAGGGGTAAGGGTCGAAAAAAATCCGGATCGTATTGTTGTTGAAGAAGTCGGTATTGATAGCGTCAGCGGAAATACCGTTAAAGAAGAGCGCTATATCGTATTGTAGTGCGTTGCAGGCGGACTGCAGGTTTTTGCTCCGATGAACTTTTAGGGGAATGAATATGAGAAGAAGCAGTGTGCTCCTCAGTATCTTGTTGTTATTCAGCCTTGCTGTGGTTATGCCCGTGGCAGCTGAATCCTTGTCGACAGTCGATGTCACCGGTCAGAAGGTGACCTTGTCTGCGACGGCGGAAGTCGAGCAGATCCGGTATTTTTCGCTGGATTCCCCTAAGCGGCTAGTCGTTGACCTTTACGGTGTTGCCCCCGGGGAGCATGCGGAGGAAATTTCTTTGAGCGCTGGTTTCAGCACCTTGCGAACCGGTACCTTAGAAAATCGGACACGCTTTGTTTTTGATGTTGCCGGCGACCAGTTCCCGACTTTTAATGTCGCTACCGGATCGCAGAGTGCCGTTGTTACCTGGCAGCCGGCAGAGTCAACAACCTTCTCAGCGTTGGCAGAACCTGCTCCGCAGGGCAGCGCCAAGGTCGATGCCATTGACTTTACCAGTGACGATGGGCGCTCACGATTAATGATGTCCATCAGTGGCCAGACCGAAGCCACCACGCCGGTACGCGATGGTAACCGCGTCCAGTTTTCATTGCCTGATACATCCTTGCCTCGTGCTTTGCGCCGTGAGTTTGATACTCTTGCTTTCCCCAGTGCGATTCATTCAGTAACCCCCTATCTGGTGAATGCCGGTGGTCAGCCTGAAGTGCGCGTTGTTGTTCTGCTTAAAGGTAATGTTCCCTTTCAATTACAAAAGGTAGCCGGCGGCTACGAATTTATTGTTAACGATGGTATTTACGCTCAAACTTCAAAGGTTGTTTCCGGCCAGACGGCCGTGCCCGTGGACGCCCAATTTGACGATCAAAAAGTATTATCGTCAACATCAGAAGGATCATCCCCGGTAGTGACAACAACTACCGGACTTACTGTTCCCGTGGAAGGCCAGCGACAGATGCCCGGCGTTTATACCGGCGAGAAAACCTCACTGGTATTCGACAATGCTGATGTGCGCGATATCCTGCGATTGATTGCCGAAATCAGTGACCTGAATATTATTGCTTCCGATGAAGTGAGTGGCAGTGTAACCTTACGCCTGATCGATGTCCCCTGGGATCAGGCCCTCGATCTGATCCTTGATGTCACCGGCCTGGGAATGCTGCAACAGGGCAATGTCGTACGGGTTATGCCGAAAGAGCGGATTCGCAGCATGCGTGAAGCTGAGCTAACAGCCGCTCGTTCTGAAGAACAGCTCGAACCCCTGGTCACCGAAGTGGTAACCGTGAGTTATGCCGACCTTGGCAGTGTTGAAGGTCCAGTCAACAATGTACTGAGTGATCGCGGAAGCTTGACCGCTGACAGCCGCAACAAATTACTGATTATCAGTGATGTGCCGGCACGGATTGAGCGTGCCAGAGAACTTATTGCTATCCTCGACACGCCTGAACGTCAAGTGATGATCGAAGCGCGGATTGTTCAGGTGAATTCGAACTATTCCAAGGATCTTGGCATTAACTGGGGGTATACCTATCGGGGCCAATCACGTACTGGACCCGGCGGTACTTATGCTGCTACTGATCAAAGTAGCTTTATCAATAATGTCGCTAATTTAGGTGGTGATTTTCAGGTTGCGACTTCACAGGTTGGTGCTCTTGGTGGCTTGGCTGCGACTTCCGGCGTTGGTACAGCTTTTCGAGTGGGAAGCAAGTTGATTGATCATGGTATTCTTGATTTGCAACTTTCGGCCCTTGAATCGGATGGTAAAGGCAAGGTTATTTCAACTCCACGTGTAACGACGCTCAATGGTGAAAGTGCAACCATCAGTCAGGGTACGACAATACCTTACCAGACCTCTGGTGCCGATGGACCAAGAACAGAGTTTGTTAATGCCGAGTTGAAGCTCGAAGTAACGCCGGTCATTAATCCAGACAATTCGATTATTCTTGAAATTCTTGCTACCAATGATTCTCCTTCATTGACAGCTGGTGCCACGGCCCCAAGTATCGATACCAAAAAAGCAGAAACCAAGGTCCTGATACGTGATGGAGAAACAACGGTTATCGGTGGTATTTTTGTAGAAAGTATCCAGTCCAATGATAGTGGTGTGCCCGGCTTGATGCATATCCCAGGCCTTGGTTATCTTTTTAAATCCAAGAGAAACCAGACAGTTAAGGACGAACTGTTGATTTTTATCACTCCGCGTATCGTTCTAGATGATTAACAACTAAGACAGTTCAGGTGAAAAAGGGCGGGCATTACCTGCCCTTTTTTGCGTTATAAAGGTGATGCAGGTTTGGACGTTTTACAGGTCGCACTAGGCTCACGCAGTTACCCTATTCATGTCGGTAGCGGATTATTGTCCACTATGGGTGAGCGCTTGCAGAACATAAATTTTCCGCATCAGGTTGCTGTTGTATCAAATCCGCTGGTTGCAGATCTGTATGCAGAATCCGTCATGTTATCACTGCAGCAAGCAGGCTTTGACCCGCGCCTGATGCTGGTGCCCGATGGGGAAGACTATAAAAATCCGGCAACCCTGCAACTGATCTACGATCAGTTGATT
>JAWOFG010000152.1:0-10818 GCA_046482365.1 Pelovirga sp.
GTTCACGCCCAACGTTATCTATTTGCTGGTGATCGGGTTCGGGTTCAGCGCATGAGCGCATTTATGGCGCTGGAGTGGCTTCGGCGCTTTGCCTTGCAACGTATAGGTGATTAAGCTCTCGACAGCAGTGGGTCAATCGTTTTACTCTGGCACGGCAGAATGCAGAATACAGAACATAGAATAAAAGCTGCTGAAATAGCGATTTTTTTCAACTTCTGACTTCAATATCCTGACTTCTGTATTCTGTATTCCGAGACGACCGTTTTTTGATTAAAAAGTCGCCTCCGCCACCACTACGACTTATTATGTCATACGGAGAGGGGAAGATTGGGGGTAGAAGCCCATCTTAAAACTGACATTAACCGATTTCTACGCAATCAAGGAGCTTTTCATGTCTGATCAAAACCGCAACCGCGCCCTCGAACTGGCCATGGGGCAGATTGAAAAACAATTCGGCAAGGGGAGCATCATGCGCCTCGGCTCTGATTACCAGATGCCCGCTATCGCTACCATTCCTACCGGTTCCTTGAGTCTCGACCTGGCTCTCGGCGTGGGCGGTATCCCCAAGGGTCGCATTATCGAAATTTTCGGGCCGGAATCCTCGGGCAAAACCACGCTGGCCCTGCATATTCTGGCTGAAGTCCAGAAACAGGGTGGCGTGGCAGCCTTTGTCGACGCTGAACATGCCCTCGATATTCAGTATGCCCAGAACCTTGGGGTCAAGGCTGACGACCTGCTGGTCAGCCAGCCGGACACCGGTGAACAGGCGCTGGAGATCACTGAAATGCTGGTACGCAGCGGGGCAATCGATCTGCTCGTTGTCGATTCCGTTGCCGCCTTGACCCCGCGCGCCGAAATTGAAGGGGAAATGGGAGATTCTCACATGGGCCTGCAGGCCCGTCTCATGTCTCAGGCCCTGCGTAAATTAACCGGGATTGTCAGCAAATCCAATTGCAGCATCATCTTTATCAACCAGATCCGGATGAAGATTGGTGTCATGTTCGGCAATCCGGAAACCACCACCGGTGGTAACGCCCTGAAGTTCTACTGTTCGATCCGTCTCGACATTCGCCGAATCGCCGCACTGAAACAGGGACAGGACGTCATCGGCGGCAGAACGCGGGTCAAAGTGGTCAAGAACAAGGTGGCGCCGCCGTTCAAACAGGCGGAATTCGACATCATGTATGGCCTCGGCATCTCGCGCGAGGGGGATATCCTTGATCTGGGGGTCGATAACGATATTGTCGAAAAAAGTGGCTCCTGGTTTTCCTACAAAGGGGAGCGGGTAGGTCAGGGGCGTGAGAACGCCAAACAATACCTGCAGGAACATCCCGAAATGACCAACGAGATTGAAGCGACCCTGCGGGAACTCTACGGTGTTGGTGGGGCCAAGCTGAAGAGTGCCGCTGACGACGAATAATTCCAATTGAAAAGTGAGGAAACACGATGGAATTAAACCAGATTCTCGGCCTGGCGTTAAAAGCCAATACCTCGGATATCCACCTTAAAGCCGGACTTCCCCCGGTATTTCGGGTTGACGGCAGCCTGCGTCCCCTGCCCAAAGCGCCACGGCTGACCGCTGATGATCTGCGCATCATGTGCGAAGGGATCATGAATGAAAAACAACGGGTGCGCTTTGATGAACATAACGAAGTTGACCTGGCCTATGGCGTCCCCGGCCTCGGACGCTTTCGCGTCAATGTCTTTATGCAGCGCAATTCCGTCTCAGCAGTTTTTCGTGCAATCCCCTATAAAGTGGCAACCCTCGATGAGCTGTTGATGCCCAAGGTGCTTCAGAAAATTGCCGAGGAGCAGCGCGGACTGGTACTGGTGACGGGAGCCACCGGTTCGGGAAAATCAACGACCCTGGCAGCACTGATCGACCATATTAACTCTAACCGCACCGCTCATATTGTGACTATAGAAGATCCCATTGAATACCTTCACCGCGATCGCAAATGCATTATCAACCAGCGTGAAGTGGGTTTCGATACTATCGGTTTTGCCCCGGCCTTGAAAAGTGCCCTGCGCCAGGACCCCGATGTTATCCTGGTTGGTGAGATGCGCGATCTCGAAACCACAGAAACCGCTTTGGCGGCTGCTGAAACCGGCCATCTGGTCCTCTCGACCCTGCATACCATTGATGCCACTGAAACCATCGCCCGTATTGTTTCCATGTTTCCACCACACCAGCAGCGCCATATCCGTATGCAACTCTCCAATGTGCTGCGCGCCGTCATTTCCCAGCGCCTGATTCCCCGTGCTGAGGGCAAAGGCCGGGTTGCTGCGGTTGAGGTCTTGCTGTCTACCGCGCGCGTCCGCGAGCTGATTGATGACCGAGAAAAAACGGCGTTAATAAAGGACACCATTGCTCAAGGGTACACTAACTACGGTATGCAAACTTTTGATCAGGCGCTGATGGATCTGGTCAAACGCGAGATCATCACCTATCAGGAGGCCCTGCGTCAGAGTTCCAATCCCGATGATTTCAAACTCAAATTCTCCGGTATCGATTCCACCTCCGATTCTTCCTGGAGTGATTTCGAGCGTGGCAAAGAGCAGGAAGAAAGTGAGGCCGCTGCTGCTGCAGCGGAAAACATGAAAAATGACGAATCCCCCTTCCAGCGATTCTGATGCTTTCAATATAGCGTTACGCCTGCTCAGTCGCTGCGATCGCAGCGAAACACAGTTGCGCGACAAACTGCAGCAACGTGGGTTTTCTGACAGCACCATCGCCACTACCATCGAGCGGTGTTATGATTACCGCTATCTCGATGATCGCCGCTACGCCCTGAACCGCGCCCGCACCCTGATGCGTACCGGCAAAGGCGTGGGTGGTCGCATCCTTGCCGATCTACGCCAGCGTGGCATCGCCGGAGATCTGGCTCGCGCTGCACTGGAGGAAGTCGGTGCCGAGTTCAGTCTGGCCGAGCTGTTTATGCAGGAGCTAGCCCGTCGCTTTCCGAACTTCAACTATACCTCGGCCTCAGACCGTGATCGACGCCGGGTAATCGGTTATTTTCAGCGCCGTGGCTTTCCCCTCAGCGATATTTTCACCTGGCTGCAACAAACATCTGTTTCTGATCGATAAACCCTTTTCAAATCCAGCCTCTTCCATTAGAATTCCGAGTTCAACACAATTTACTACCGGATAACCGGTGAACCGGAAATCGGCTGTTTGATCCACGGAAAGCACGAAAAGACACGGAAAGTTAAAACATTACAGACAAAACAGTAATTCATTATTGAGGTTAAGGAGTGGCGTTGTCATCCTTTTCTGATTTTGTTCGTGTATGTCGTGCTTTTTCGTGGATAATTGTTTTTTCCAGAATCAAGAACAGTGGCCATATACTAAACTGAAAGGTTTGACTCATCATGCTCACCGGAAACGCCATCCGTGCCCGTTTTCTCAAGTTTTTTGCCGATCGTGACCATACCATTGTGGCGTCATCATCGCTGGTTCCCCATAACGATCCGACTCTGTTATTCACCAATGCCGGCATGAACCAGTTCAAAGACTGCTTCCTGGGTGACGAGAAGCGCGCTTATGTACGCGCAGCTTCTTCACAAAAATGTGTGCGTGCCGGCGGTAAGCACAACGATCTGGAAAATGTCGGTCGCACCGCCCGTCATCACACCTTTTTTGAAATGCTCGGCAACTTTTCCTTCGGTGATTATTTCAAAAAAGAAGCGATCGCTTATGCCTGGGATTTTCTCACCAGGGATATGGGGCTCGACAAGGAGCGTCTCTATGTCTCGGTCTACACCGAGGACGATGAAGCCGCCGACATCTGGCATCACCAGGAAGGGGTGCCGCGCGAAAGAATTTTCCGTTTTGAGGAAGACAACTTCTGGGCGATGGGAGATACCGGTCCCTGTGGACCATGCTCGGAAATCTTCTTCGACAACGGCCCTGAGGTTGGCTGCAACAGCCCCGAGTGTACGGTTGGCTGTGACTGTGACCGTTATATGGAAATCTGGAACAATGTCTTCATGCAGTTTGATCGCAAGGCAGACGGCACCCTGGTGCCGCTACCGAAACCGGCCGTCGACACCGGCATGGGGCTGGAACGGATTACCACGGTCATGCAGGGGGTCCAGTCCAACTACGATACCGATCTGTTGCGTAATATCATTGCTTTTATTGAGCAGTTGTGCGGCAAAAGCTACGGTGAAGATAACGAGAATGATGTTTCCATGCGCGTCATTGCCGATCACAGTCGCGCCGCAGCCTATCTGATTGCCGATGGCGTTCTACCCTCGAATGAAGGGCGCGGCTATGTGCTGCGCCGGATCATGCGCCGCGCCATGCGCCATGCCAAGATGCTTGGTCTCGATGATCCGGTACTCCATAAAACGGCTGTTTTTGTTCTCGATTCAATGGCCGAAGCCTACCCGGAAGAAGCTGCACGCAAAGATTTTGTCGCCCGCGTTATCCTCAATGAAGAGGAGCGCTTCATCCAGACCCTGGACAACGGCCTGCGAATGCTGCAGGAGGAGGTTGCTCGCCTGGCCGGCAGCCCCGGCAAGGTGATTCCCGGTGAAACTGTTTTCAAACTGTACGATACCTACGGTTTTCCCGTTGATTTGACCGCCGACATCGTCGAAAAAGACGGTTACAGCATCGACGAGGCCGGCTTTGAGGCATGCATGGAGGAGCAGCGCAACAAGGCCCGCGAACACTGGAAGGGTTCAGGTGAAGAAGCGGTTGCAACCATCTATAAACGCCTGGCAGACCAAGGGGTAAAAACCACCTTCAGCGGCTATCTCAAGCTCGAAGACCAGAGCGAAGTCCTGACCCTGATTCGCGCCGGCGAACCGGTTACTGAGGCCGTAAGTGGTGACATCGTCGAGGTGATCACCGCAACCACCCCCTGCTATGGCGAATCGGGTGGCCAAACCGGTGATACGGGCGAAATCACCTCAGAAAACGCCCAACTGCGGATTCTCGACACCAAAAAACCCCTTGATCACCTGCATGTCCACCTCTGCGAAGTAATCACTGGTTCGATTCAAACCGGCAACCAGGTAACCTTAAGGGTTGATGGTGAACGGCGCCAGCGCACGGTGATCAACCATACGGCGACCCACCTGTTGCAGGCAGCCCTGCAACGCATCCTCGGTGATCACGTCAAGCAGGCCGGATCGCTGGTAACACCTGAGCGCCTGCGTTTCGATTTTACCCATTTTTCCCCCGTTAGCACTGCCGAACTGCTGCAGATCGAGGAGGAAGTCAATCGTCAGATCCGCACCAACGCCGCAGTACAGAGTCGAGAAATGGCGGCTGAAGCCGCCCAGACGTCTGGTGCTACCGCGCTGTTTGGCGAAAAGTACAAAGACGTGGTGCGGGTGATCAGTGTCGGTGATTACAGCATGGAGCTCTGTGGCGGCACCCACGCCAAGGCCGCCGGGGATATTGGTCTGTTCCGGATTTTAAGTGAAACCGGCATCGCCGCCGGTGTACGCCGGATTGAAGCGGTAACCGGCGAAGCAGCGCTGGCGTTGAGCCAGCAACAGCAACAGACCCTGCAGCGCCTGGCCGATCTGGTTAAAAGTGACCCGCAGAAGCTCGAGCAACGGGTTCAGAAGCTCCTGGAACAACAAAAACAACTGGAGCGGGAGCTTGAACAGATTCAGGCCAAAATCAATGTCCAGCGTAGCGGTGAGCTGATCGATCAGGTGCAGCAGGTTGGAAATGTTTCCCTGCTTGCGCTCAAGGTTCCCGGGGTTGATGGCAAGAGCCTGCGCGAATTTTCCGATTCCCTGCGCGACAAGCTCGGCTCCGGGGTTCTGGTTTTGGCTACCGAAGCCGACGGCAAGGTTGCCCTGCTGGTCGCCGTCACCAAGGATCTAACTGCCCAGGTAAAGGCCGGCGATCTGATCAAGCCCCTGGCCGCAATCGTCGGTGGACGCGGCGGCGGACGCCCCGAACTGGCCCAGGCCGGCGGGCCCTTAACGGATAAGCTGGATGAACTGATTGCAGCGGCACCGGACCAACTGAAATCACTACTGGAAAAACCCTGATATGCCTGCCCATGACAACGGCCATTCGCCTAAAAAACTGCTGATCGTTGATGATGAACCTCTGATCCGCGATCTCTGCGCCAGCGTCTTTGATGACTATAAGGTGCTTCAAGCCGAAGACGGTTTCGACGCGTTGAAGTTTCTCAACCACGAAGATGTCGACATCGTGCTGACCGACGTTAATATGCCCAACATTGACGGTCTGGAATTTCTGCGGATCATCCGCCAGGAACAGCCCGATCTTCCCGTCATCCTGATGACCGGCTATTCCGATAAAGAACTGATCCTTAACGCCCTTAAAGCCGGCGCGGATGATTTCATCACCAAACCGATCAGCATCCTGCAATTAAGTACGACCGTGGAAAAAGTTCTCGAACGTCATGCCCTGCGCGGCGAACTTGCCGATTTACGCCATATTGACCGTTTGAAAAACGAATTTTTAGGATTAATCTCCCACAAACTTAAAACCCCCACCGCCGCCATCTCCCTGTTTATTCAGAATCTTGCTGAAGGAGTGGAAAGCCCGACGGACGAAAACTTTCTTCAGATTCTGACCATGGTCCAGGCGGAAACCACCTACCTGGAAAAATTGATCCAGGATCTGCTCTATTTCAGTGGGGCTACCCTGCAGGAAGATGAGATGACCTTGGAACTGACCGATCTCGGACAGGTCACCAGACAGGTTATCGAGGAACTGCAGCCCACGGCCCACGGCAAAGCACAACAGATAAACACCCGGATCCCTGTCCCCATGTCCGATCGCTTGTTATTGTTGCATCCACAAAAAATTCATTTTGCCGTTCGCGCCCTGCTCGACAACGCGATCAAGTTTACCCCGCAGCAAGGAATTATTGACGTGCGCGGTGACCAGCAGGGGGATCGAGTCAGGCTCACCATCCAGGATAGCGGCATGGGCATTCCCGAAGCGGAACTGGCTAAAATCTTCAATAAATTTTACCAATTTGATCCTCATAGCACCGGTCAGGTGCGTGGTTTTGGCTTAGGGCTCCATTATGCCCGTGACTTTATTCGCGCCATGGGCGGGCAGCTGCAAATCAACAGCCAATCCGAAGTCGGGACAACGGCAATTATTGAGTTTCCACTGCCGGAAAAATAATCAAAGAAACCATGCCGGCCTTGCTGCAGCTACGCAAAAAACGATTTTCACTAGCCAGCCAAAACCCCCTTTAAATCCCTGTGGATAGGCGACATTGCCCTTTTTAATTGGGCCGTATATGTGTTATGGTGTATCTTTTGTTTGTCACTGCAATAGCTTGTATCCGGTTGACATTTTGACCTATTTTTTTGATGGAGACATACATGTTTAAAGGCACAACCATCTGTTCTGTGCGCCACAATCACCAGGTCGCGTTGGGAGGGGACGGGCAGGTCAGCCTCGGTAATACCGTGATGAAGCACGGCGCCCGAAAAATCAGGCGACTTTATGAAGACAAGGTATTGGCTGGCTTTGCCGGCAGCACCGCCGATGCCTTTACCCTGTTTGAAAAATTTGAGGCCAAACTCCAGGAATTTCGCGGCAACCTCCCCCGCGCAGCCGTTGCCCTGGCCAAAGACTGGCGCACCGACCGCATTCTACGGCGACTGGAAGCCTTGCTGATTGTCGCCGATAAGGATGTCACCCTGATTATCTCCGGCGCCGGAGATGTCATTGAACCTGATGACGGAGTAGCCGCCATCGGTTCCGGCGGCAGCTTTGCCCTCGCCGCAGCGCGCGCAATGGTCGCTCATTCCGCGCTGGATGCTGCCCAAATTACTGAAGAAGCGCTAAAAATTGCTGCTGATATCTGTATTTACACCAATGACCGGATTGCTATCGAGGTGCTTTCTTGAATAACTTTACCCCCCGCGAAATTGTTTCTGAACTGGATCGCTACATCATCGGCCAGAAGGACGCCAAGCGCGCTGTCGCTGTCGCCTTACGCAACCGCTGGCGTCGCCAGCAAGTGCCCGCCGAATTGCGTGATGAGATCGCTCCTAAAAACATCATTATGATCGGCCCGACCGGCGTCGGCAAAACTGAAATCGCCCGACGCCTGGCCAAACTCGCCCAGGCTCCGTTTATCAAGGTGGAAGCCAGCAAATTTACCGAGGTCGGTTATGTCGGCCGTGATGTCGAGAGCATGGTGCGTGATCTACTCGAACTGGCTATCAATATGGTCAAGGAAGAAGAAACGGCAAAAATGCAGATCAAGGCCGAGGCTAATGCTGAAGAGCGATTGCTGGATCTGCTGCTGCCCGGAGAGGCTGACCGTTCGCCCGACAAGGAAGAACAGCGCCAGGCCACCCGTGACCGACTGCGTAAGTTGCTGCGTATGGGGGAACTGGATGAGCGTTTTGTTGAACTGGATATCGAAGTCAGCAATATACCATCCATGGGGGTCTTTACCCCCCAGGGGAACGAAGAACTGGGACTGAACATCAAGGAGATGTTCGGCAACCTCTTTCCGAAAAGCGCCAAGCGCAAACGCGTCAAGGTCAGCGAAGCCCGCGACATTCTTACCGCAAGTGAAGCGGAAAAACTCGTTGACATGGAAAATGTTACGGCCCTGGCCAAAGAACGGGCCGAGCAGAGCGGGATTATCTTTATTGACGAAATCGATAAAATTGCCAGCCGCGAAGGGACACAGGGACCGGAAGTTTCACGCGAGGGGGTTCAGCGTGATATCCTGCCGATTGTCGAAGGCAGCACAGTCAACACCAAACATGGTGCCATCAAAACCGACCACATTCTGTTTATCGCTGCCGGTGCCTTCCATATGGCAAAACCCTCCGATCTGATTCCCGAACTCCAGGGACGTTTCCCGATCCGGGTAGAACTGGACAGCCTTGACGAGGACGACTTTTACCGGATTTTAACTGAGCCGAAAAATGCCCTGATCCGCCAGTACCGTGAGCTGATGAAAACCGAGTCCATCGACTTGCACTTTGACGAGGGTGCTATCCGCGAAATGGCTAAAATCGCCAAAACGGTCAATGAGCAGACAGAAAATATCGGCGCCCGGCGCCTCCACACGATTATGGAGAAACTGCTGGAAGACCTCTCCTTCAACGCGCCGGAGCGTTCCGGCGACAAGGTGATGATCGGCGCTGAGCAGGTACAGGATCGCCTGGCAAAAATCAGCCAGGATGAAGACTTGTCACGTTACATCTTGTAAAGGAAAGCGGTAATGCAAGAGTTGATAGCCAAAGCCAACGTTCTGATGGAGGCCCTGCCGTGGATTCGGCGTTTCTACGGCACCTCCATCGTCATCAAATACGGTGGCCATGCCATGGTCGATGAACGTCTAAGAGAAGAATTTGCCCGCGATGTTATCCTGATGAAATATATCGGTCTCAATCCCGTGGTTATCCATGGCGGCGGGCCGCAGATCGGCAAGGTTCTGGAGGCGATGAACATCCAGAGTCATTTTGTCCAGGGGATGCGCGTCACTGACAGCGCCACAATGGATGTGGTGGAAATGGTCCTGGGCGGCAAGGTCAATAAAGAAATTGTCTCTAATATCAACCGTCACGGCGGCAAGGCCGTCGGCATTACCGGTAAGGATGGTGGCCTGATCCGCGCCCGCAAGATGGAAATGACCGCGATCAATCCCGACTCTCTGACGCCCGAGATCCTCGATATCGGCATGGTTGGTGAAGTCGAAGAGGTTAACCCGGCGATCATTAAAGCCCTTGAAAACAATAATTTCATTCCGGTTATCGCCCCGATTGGCGGCGGACTTGAGGGCGAAACTTATAACATCAACGCTGATCTGGTAGCAGGTAAGATCGCCGGCGCCCTAAAAGCCGAAAAGCTGATTCTGCTAACCGATGTTGAAGGGGTTAAAGACAAGGATGGACGCCTGATTTCGACCATAGATATTCAGCGAGTTCCCGACCTGATCAACAACGGTACCATTTCCGGCGGCATGATCCCCAAGGTCAATTGTTGTGTCGAAGCGATCGAAGCAGGGGTCGGTAAAACCCACATTGTCGATGGACGCATGGAACATGCCTGTCTGTTGGAAATCTTCACCGACAAGGGGATCGGTACCGCTGTGGCGAGGTACAAATAATGGCATCAACCCAACAATGGATTGACCAGGGCCTGACCACTGTTGCCGGCACTTACGGGCGCTACCCACTGGTGGCTGTGCGGGGCGAAGGCTGCCGCTTGATCGACAACGACGGCAAGCAGTACCTCGACTTTCTCGCCGGTGTTGCCGTCAATAACCTCGGCCATTGCCATCCGGCGGTGGTAGCCGCCATCCGCGAACAGGCCGGCACCCTGATTCACTGCTCCAACTTTTACCACATCCCGACCCAGATCGAATTGTCACGCCTGCTGTGTGAAAATTCCTTCGGCGACCGGGTCTTTTTCTGCAATTCCGGCGCTGAAGCCAACGAAGCGGCACTCAAACTGGCACGCAAATGGAGCGGCGACAAGTTCGGGGCCCAGCGCCACGAAATTATCTCCGCTACCGCCTCTTTCCATGGACGGACCCTGGCAACTGTCAGCGCTACCGGCCAGGAAAAAATCCAGGCAGGTTTTGCCCCGTTGCTCCCCGGCTTCAAACACGTTGCTTTTGGTGACATTGAGGCCCTGCGTCAGGCGGTTGGTCCA
The DNA here is from genome assembly GCA_046482365.1 of Pelovirga sp. Taxonomy (GTDB): domain Bacteria; phylum Desulfobacterota; class Desulfuromonadia; order Desulfuromonadales; family Geopsychrobacteraceae; genus Pelovirga. The sequence continues at coordinate 10,649 of JAWOFG010000152.1, forward strand.
AATACCTGCGCTGTCATGCTTGAACCGATCCAGGGTGAAGGGGGCATTCGAATTCCACCGCCCGGCTACCTCAAAGCGGTTCGTGAACTCTGTAATGACCGTCAGCTGTTGTTGATCCTCGACGAAATCCAGACCGGTATGGGGCGTACCGGCACCCTGTTTGCTTATCA
>JAWOFG010000163.1:0-3952 GCA_046482365.1 Pelovirga sp.
AGCACTGAAGCGGGTGATTGGACGGGTATCCACCATGACAAACCTGTCGTTCTTGTCCAGGGTTTCCTGAACCAGAGGCGCATCACCATAGACCTCCTCAAAGAGGACCATGACCTCCGCGGTAGTGATGGCGATCTTCGGATCCTGCTCTACTAGTTTTTTGTGCCCTTGTGCCGACGGCGTGACTGCTGTCGTCGGTGCCGTTGTCGCGCAGCCCGCTGCGAACAGCAGCAATGCGACAAGTGGCAATAGCCTTACTTGCAGAAATCGCATCCTTGACTCCTTTCCTTTCAATTACTGGGTTATGAAATATAATGCAAATTCGGTTTTGTTCCCCTTTCAGGGTGCAATACCTTTGCATTGGGGTTCGCTTTCAACAATTTGGCTACGGCGCTGTTGGGGTCATTCATGTCCCCGAAGACCCGCACCTTGGTCGGACAGGTGTCAACGCAGGCCGGTTCCTTACCTTCAGCGACACGATGTGCGCAAAAGTCACACTTGTCAGCCGTGTCATTCTCGGTCATGTAGCGCGCTTCATACGGACACTCGATAACACAGAGGGTGCAACCGATGCAGATGTCCTTGTCAATCACGACCACACCATCCGCCTTGGCCCAGGTGGCATTAACCGGGCACACCGGCACACAGGGAGGATTGCCGCACTGGTGACACTGTTCGGGCTGAAACGACTGTTTCAGATTGGGATAGGTACCGCCAACACCGGTGGTGTTGATCCAGTTACGACGTACGTCCTGATTGCCTTTGGCATCAAGGCCATTCTCACGCTTACAGGCCACGTCACAAGCTTTGCAATCGATGCACTTGTCGGCATCAAAGACAATTGTCCAGAGTTTATTATTAGCCATGGGTTACACCTTCCTGATCTCGACAATAGTTTCGTGCATCAACGCATTACCGGAAATGGGCTCAAAGTGCGCTTCCAAAATTTGAGCCTGGGAAGCGCCCTTACCATAGACCAACGGCTGTCCCTTGGACAAACTGCCGTAGCCATTGGCGTAGTACACACAGTCAGGGCGAATCCCCTCAGTGACCTGTGCCTTGATCTGCACCTCACCGCCGGTGCGGTTTTTGAGCTGAACCAGATCACCGGACTTGATTCCCATCGCCTTGGCTTTTGCACTGTTGATCCAGACCGTATTTTCCGGCATATGCCAGTTAAGTTCCGGGAATGCAGCAGTCATTGACTGGGTGTGAATAGCATGACGACCAACCACAAAACGGAACCTGTCGGACGGTATTTCTTCGGGCCGCTTATAGGTCGGCATCGGATCAAAACCGCGATTTTTGAAATCATCGCTGTAAAGTTCCAGTTTTTTGGTCGGGGTATTAAAGGGCTTTTTACCCTTGAGGTAATCACCAATGGGCGCAGTTCTGCCATCGGTAAAAAATCCTTTTTCTTTCATCATTTCCAATGCGCCGGGATAATCGGCGACCGCGTCCTTGGTATGGGATTCCACATCGCCCTCGAAGTACTCATCGAGGGTGAACCCATCCTCGTCTTCAAAGTACTTGGCCAGACCAATCACAATCTCAAAGCCGGAACGAGTGTCGTACATCGGTTTGATCAGGGGTTGACGGATGGTCAGGGTCGGTTCGATCCCATTCACACCATAGCCGTTCGGTGGGTCGAGACGCTCAAGATAGTTGGTCTCGGGCAACACAACATCGGCATGCCAGGCGGTATCACTCATAAAGGTGTCGACACAAACGATGATGTCCATTTTATCGAACATCTCCATGGTCTTATTACGATCCGGTAGCGAAGCCACGACATTCTGTTTGTAGATGTACAGGCCACGAATGGCATAAGGGTCGCCCTTGATGGCGCGCTCACGCCAGGGGATCCAGGAACCATCGCGTGGGTTGAGAAAGGTCACGTCGCCTTCTTCGAGACGAGGTCTTGAGTTGGTGTACCAGGCCGGCTCATAAAAATAATTTGCTGTCTTAATCGCCACGCTCGGAACCAGACCGCCCTCACTATCAAAAGCACCGACCAAGACATTCACCATAGCAACAGCACGACGTGTTTCAACATCATTGCCTTGCCATGAAGAACGCCGCCCGGGATAGTAAACTGCATTGGGAGTCTTGGCAAACTCACGGGCGATCTCGCGGATATCCTGGGCCGGGATGTCCGTTTCTTTTGCTGCCCATTCCGGGGTGTACTGCTTGACGTGCTGCGCCAACTGATTGAAACCGTAGGCATATTTATCGACATAGGCCTTGTTATGCAGACCTTCGCCGATAATGACGTTCATCATGGCCAGAGCGAAAGCCATATCGGTCCCCGGCTTGATCGGGTACCACTTTGTTGCCTTGGCCGCGGTTTTGGTGAAGCGTGGATCGAGGCAGATAATCTTCTTGCTGCGATCACTGAACATATCCATGGTATCCGGGGTGAAGATCGATTCTGCACGATCGGCACCGGCCAGAATAATGTATTTTGAGTTTTTGATGTCGATACTGGGATAGGTGCCGACAACCGCCATGAACCCGCGGATGACCGAACTTAAGCACAGGGTCGGGTGACGCAGGGAGTTAGGGGAACCGAAAACGGAACGAAACTGGTTCCAGTAATGCTCATGGTAGGTGCCTTCAGAGGAGACAAAACCGATACAGGAGCGGTGTCCGCCCTCTTCTTCCACGACCTTGTTGGTTTTATCTGCAATGTAAGCGTAGGCCTCGTCCCAGGTGGCTTTTTTCCACTTTCCTTCACCACGTTTGCCGGTACGAATCATCGGGTATTTCACCCGATTGGGGTCGTAAGGGGTCCAGGCACCAGCATTACCACGGGCACACATCATGCCGCGCCCTTTAGCAAACTCCGGTTGTGGCTCCAGGCGCTTGATGACACCATTAACGACCTGGCCGCGGAACACACATTTGTTGGTACAAATGGCGCAACTTGATGCGACGTATTTGACTTTCTGGCCTGCCAACTCTTCGGCGTGCGCCTCGCTCACATAGCGAAGCCCGGCAACCGATGACATACCCAGACATCCTAGACCGGCAGCGGAGCCCTTGAGAAATTTCCTGCGCGTAATACTCATAATGATCTTCTCCAACAATTTCTGTTATAGCCTCGACCGTCAGCAGGCTTTAGTTTCTTATAACTTATAGTTACCTATGATTAGCCATGAAGTGAGTCTGTGGAATCTTCGGCATCAATTTCCTGCAAAATCTGACAAAACTCTTCAGCAACAATCTTATAGATACCGACATCGTCATATTGTCTTAACGCTGCAGCAAATTCTTGCGGCCAGTCGCGATAGTAGTCGGCAGTCAGGGAAAGAAGGTCTTCTCGCTGTGCATCCGAATTCAGGAGCATAACAAGAACCTCCATCATCATCGGAATGTAGTCCGGGGGCTGGGCAGAGTCGATGGCAATGCCGTGCTCCAGACAAAATCCACTGAAGTGAGACATGAATTCAAGCCGATCATTCTTAAGGAAACAGCCGGCATAAGGTGGAACCGCTACCCCACCCAAATCATTCACAAACAGACGGATGTAGCGGCTCTCTAGTTGTTCAAACCCGAGATCGCAGCGATCCGCGATCTCGGGCGTCGGGTATTCCAGCAGGGCAACCAACTCCAGGAGCCGCTGAGCAACCTCTTGTTTTTCTTGAGTCATCAACTGTCGCGATTAACCGCAAGACTCAGGTTTCTGATTCATCGGATCATCGGAATCAGAAGCATGGCTATGGAGGAACAGGTAAATATGCTTGATTGTACGCTGGCTCAGACCGGCACCATCACAAGGAAGACCACTACCGGAAGTCAACATTTCTTCCCATTCAGCACGGGTTTTTGAGCCGGGCACAGGGATCGTTTCGTCACATTTCTGTGCTTGTCCGGTAAACCACGCCCACTGACCACGATCCTTATTGGCACTTTCCCAACCACTGATGTCAAAAGAAAAGGCCATGCCTGG
>JAWOFG010000007.1:0-6708 GCA_046482365.1 Pelovirga sp.
AAGATATCCGGATCGACCGCCAATCCCCGCGCCAGACCGACACGCTGCTGCATACCGCCTGATAGTTCCTTGGGAAATGATTGGGCGTAGGGGGCCAGGCCGACCTGGTCAAGGGCTTCGAGGGCGCGATCTTCCCGTGCTTTTTTATCCGCCCCGTCGAGTTCCAGACCAAATGCGGCATTCTGCAATACTGTTAAGTGAGGCATCAGGGCAAAAGACTGGAAGACCATGCTCATTTTCTTGCGGCGCATCTTGACCAGCTGATCGTCACTCATGGCGGTGATATCCTCGCCGTCAATAACAACCTGCCCGGCAGTCGGCTCAATCAGGCGGTTCAGCATGCGGACCATGGTCGACTTGCCGGAACCGGATAATCCCATGATGACAAATATCTCTCCGGTACGAATGTCAAAGCTGGCAGATTGGACACCGACAGTTGCCCCTGTTTTTTCGTGGATATGTTCCTTTTCATGGCCTTCTTCAAGCAGTTTCATCGCCTGCTTGATGTTGGTACCAAAGACCTTGTAGAGGTTTTTAACACTGATCTTTATGTCCTGGTCCATCTGTACTCCTGTCATAGTAATGCAATATCTTGCGGCCGCTCTGCTGAAAAAAGAGGAGGGGGACGCAAGAATTCCTGACGGAACAGAAATTTCTAACGGAATCATTTTGCGGGCAAAACCAACCCCGAAAAGAAATCGCCTGCAGAGGCAGGAACTAGCTTATTTGTTTTTTTAAAGAGACAGAGCAACCCGCGACCCGGTTTGATCGAATGACACAAACCAGGCGCTACTCTTATTTGGGATAAAAATCTTCGGAAGTACCGTGCGGGGCGGCATCCTCAACGATTTTCATGCGGGATCTGGCGAAGCACCCTGGCAGGGCGCTGCCTTCAATCTTGGCACTATAACAAAATATCGCTGAAAAATCAAATAGATGTTGGTTTAATTCTGTTGGTTTTTAATTATTTGGCTGCGTCGATAAGACAAGTGAAGTGGAAATTTCAATGAAACACTCAAAGACCGTCATCAGTCAAAACAATCGCAACGGTACATCATCGCCAGACGGCCTCGGCTGGCAAGGCAATCAGGACAGACCTTGCCGGCATCACCATACTCCTGCCTGGCCAGATGCAGACCGGCGATTTCTGCCGGTTCAACCAAGGGTTGATCGGGATCGAACATGTGGTTGCACAGGATGCATTGCTGCTGTTTCATGCGCGGACAGACTGAACCAATGCAGTCATGGCATCGAGGAAATCATCATTATCATTCAGGGAAGGAGCACGGCAGAAGTTAACAATACCAGCGCTGACTGCCAGCTCACGGTACTCCATGTCGATCTCTTCTAGGGTTTCGATGTGGTCGGAGACAAAAGAAATGGGCACCATCAACAGAGACTGATGACCGGCGGCAGCAATACGGGTGATTTCCTCCTCGGTACCCGGCTCCATCCATTTAACCGGGCCGCTGCGACTCTGATAAGCGATGAACCAGGCGTAATTGCCGACCCGCTCCATCACGCCCTTTGCTGTTTCCTCCACCTGTTGCTGGTAGGGATCGCCGCGATCAATAAACTTTTGCGGCAGGGCGTGGGCGGAAAAAAGTATCTGCACATCGTCACGCATCAGCTCGTGAAAGGTCTCAAGCCCCTCACGGACACGATTGGCCAGAGAATCAAGATACAACGGCCAATCGTGCCACTGTTCAATGACCCGATATTCCAGATCCGGATAAATCTGGGCTGCGGTACGTTTGAAATCGTTGACGCTACTGCCGGTGGTCGCGCCGGTGTAATGAGGATACATGGACAGCACGGTAGCGCTGGTGATGCCGTCAGCTTTGAGTTGCGCAAGCACCTCTGTGGCAAACGGGTGCCAGTAACGCATCGCCACGCAAGGGATAACTTCATCCCCCAGCCTTTCGGCAATGCCTCCGGCCTGCTTCTGCGTCCACCCAAGTAGCGGTGATTTGCCACCGATTGCGCGGTAGTTTTCCACCACTTTTTTGGCCCGAAAGTAGGAAATCAGCCGCGCAAAAGGTTTCTGCAACACCGCGCCGGCTGGCAACTGAATCAACTCACGGTCGGAGAACAGATTATAAAGAAACGGGCGCACCGCTTCGAGAGAGTCAGGACCGCCCATATTGAGCAGAATCAAAGCATGTTTATTGGTACTAGCGGACATTTATCAACCTTCTACAAAGCTCCGAAGAACATAATACCCAAGGCATTTCACCACAGAGCCACAGAGATCACAGAGGTCAAATCAAAAGCTGAGACTAGTGGTTTACCCGAAAACATCATTTCAGGTTTACCTCCGTGTCTCTGTGGCTCTGTGGTTCAAGGATCTGCTACTTCTTGCTGCTTAACCGATGCACGCAGTCCACCAGGTGAATGGCGTTCTCCGGCGGGACAGTCGGTAGAATACCGTGACCCAGGTTGAAGATAAATCCAGGATGATCAGCATTTTCATTCAAAATCCGCTGGACCTCTTTTTCGATATAATCTTTCGGTGCGTAGAGTACAGTCGGATCAAGGTTGCCCTGTAACGCCACATCGTCACCAAGGATAGCACGGGCTTTGTCGATGGTGACATGCCAGTCGAGACCAATGACATCACTACCGGCAGCCTTGACCAGTTCGAGCATGGTACCGCCGTTTCTGACGAAATAAATAATCGGAATGTCCTTGCGATCAAGGCCGTCAATCAGATTTTTTACATAGGGCAGATTGTAACGCTCAAAGTCGTGGGGGGCCAGCAGTCCACCCCAGGTATCAAAAATCTGGATGGCCTGGGCCCCAGCGGCAATCTGCATATTCAAATAGCGCCGGTCCATCTCCGTGACCTTCTTCATCAGTTCGTCATAGAGAGGAAAATCGCTGTACATCATCTGCTTGAGGCGGGCAAAATCCTTACTTCCCTGCCCCTCTACCATGTAACAGGCCAGGGTAAAAGGAGCACCACCAAAACCAATAAGAGGAACACGCCCGTCAAAGGCGACACGCAGGCGCTTGATGATCTCGGGAACATAAGACACCGCCTGGGCCATATCTTCCGGCACAACCAGGGCATCAACATCAGCTTTGATGCGTACCGGGTTGGCGAATACCGGCCCCGGCACAAAATCGAGATCCATCCCCATCGGCTCTAAGGGAGTGAGGATATCGGAGAAGAGAATGGCAGCATCAGCATCGAGTATATCGATGGGCTGAATCGTCACTTCCGCTGCCCGCGCCGGGTCTTTGCACAGGTCAAGAAAAGTACCACCACCCTGAGCGCGCACGGCTTTGTATTGGGGCAGGTAGCGCCCGGCCTGGCGCATCAACCAGACCGGCACCCGGTCAACCGGCTGACGCCAGCAGGCTTTGATAAAGTTATAGTCACTGGTCATAGGGTATTGCCTCCTGTTATGGAAAATTCATAATAAAAAAAGATTTCACCACAGAGCCACAGAGCCACAGAGCCACAGAGGGTGAATCAAAAAATAGAATTCGGATTTAAAACCAAAACAAAGTTTTTTTGGTTCTACTCAGTGTCTCAGTGTCTCAGTGGTAAAAAATAAACTATTTTGTAGCGTTCTCCGCTTCCTCCGCCAGCCGTTTGCGGGTTTTAGGCGGGATGTAATTGCAGAAGGGTTCCTCAGCCATATAATCACCGTGAACCGCATCCGCGCGGGCGCGGCAACCGCCGCAAACATTGACATATTCGCATTCACCACACTTGCCGGTATATTTGCTGTTATCGCGCAGGTCGTTGAACACCTTGGAGTTGAACCAGAGTTCCTTGAACGGAATCTGTTTGACGTTACCAACGGAGGAATGGAAGTAGGAGCAGGGCTTAAGATTGCCAAAACAATCAATGAGGCAGATTGACTGGGCAGCGATGCACCCCTTGCCGCCACCGGTTGAAAAGGTCAGACTACGGCGCTTGAAATCGATTCCTTCCTCTTTGGCTTTCTGGGGAACGATCCGATAATAATGAGGCGCACAGGTCGGCCGCATCAGAATATCCTCCTCGTTCTTCTCCTGCTGATAGTGCCAGGTGAGGATTTCTTCGTAGTCTTCCGGGGAGATCAGTTCACTCATGATCTCTTCCCCGCGCCCGGTCGGCACAATCATAAACATGTACCAGGCGGTTGCGCCCAGCTCTTTGGCGGTGCGAAAAGTAGCTGCGATATCCTCCTGGTTGCGCTTGGTAAAGGAAGAATTGATCAGAAAAGGGAGGCCGTTACGCTTTAAAGTTTCTGCCCCGCGCACAACCCCTTCAAAGGCTCCCGGCGAGCTGCGAAAATTATCGTGGATTGCTGCCGTCGAACCGTCCAGAGAAAGAGAGACCATCTTGATATCGGCGCTCTTCATCTCAGCACAGACTGCGTCAGTAATCAGGGTGCCGTTGGTCGCCATGCACATACGTAAGCCTTTGGAGGTCCCGTAGCGGGCGATCTCGAAGATATCGTCACGCATCAGCGGCTCCCCACCCGACAGAACCATCACCGGGGTGCTGACCTCACAGATATCATCGATGAGTTTAAAGGCTTCCTGAGTAGTGAAGTCACCAGCCGAGGAGGTTAATTCAGAGGAACAGCGACAATGAACGCAACTTAAATTACAGCGCTGGGTACTCTCCCAGGCAATCCATTTGGGAATATATTCTTTTTGTTTTTCCATCTCGTCTCCTTGAAGTTGATACGATTTATCGACTTTACTACGGTACGTTATACAGCTCAAGCCTTCTTATGAAAAACGAACAATCTTTATCTGTCCTGTATCACACCAACACAAGACGACAACTTACCAAAAAACAACTAAAAAATTCATCATGAAAAAATCAACATGGGTGATAAAAAATGAATATTCTTTTACGATTTCTCTTGACCTGGCCTACTTGATGTGTAAAATCTAATCTTACTTGATATACTTCAGATCAAGACAGGAAAATCAACAATCCGCCGGCGTAGGGTTCAGACAAGGCGGTAACAGGACGCATAAGCGCTATATAAAAAAGGAGTTTAAAAAATGGGCATTCGCATGAGATCTATCTTGGTTATGGGTATTCTCGGTTTTCTGGCGATCGGGGTTCTCGGTTTTACCAGTTATCGCCTGAGCATGAATAACGCCCTTGAAGAAGCAAAAATAAAGAGTGACCTGGTCATGAACTATGCGATGGCATCACGTGAATTCACTCGCGTTGCCCAGTCTCCGCTGGTACGTCAACTGGTCGAGCCGGATCGTTTTTACCCGGAAATCATGTCCGGCTTTGCGACCGCACGCGGCATTTATGAAGAATTCGAAAAGACCTATCCGGGTTATATCTTCAGACAAGCAACCCTTGACCCACTGCACCCCAGCAACAAAGCCGATGACCAGGAAGTACAGATCATTCAGAACTTTATCGACAACCCAGAACTGAAAACAGCTGAAGGGCGCCTTAACAGAAACGGCGAAGAGGTATTCTATACCGCCACTCCTTTTGCTGTTATGAACAAAAACTGTCTCATCTGCCATGGAGACCCTGCCGATGCACCCAAGGATCAGATTGAAATCTATGGTGATACCAATGGCTACTGGTGGGAAATGGATGAAGTCGTTGCTGCCTTTATTGTCTATGTTCCGGTAGCCGATGCTATTGCCTCCGCCAAAACCATGTCACTGACCCTGGTCCTTTACGGTGCCGGCGGGATCGTCGTTATGCTGGTCATCATTGGCTGGTTCCTCAATCGTGATGTTGTTACCCCCATCGTCCGCCTGGCCGAGCGTGCTGAAGATTTCAGTCTGGGCGAAAACCTGGACGAGCCGATTGATAAAAGTGCTACCGGTGAAGTGGGTGTGCTGGCCCAATCGATTGAACGTTTACGCATCAGCCTCAATAAATTGATGCAACGTAACCGCTAGGAGACATCCATGGCTACACACTCATTATGGATGGTCGGGCTCTGGATTATGGTGCTGTTATTCCATCCAGGCCCGGCATATTCGAATGATTGCGACGCGCTGCGTCAGAAGGTCCTGAAAGAGCGCAGCCTGATCAAGAAACAGCAACTTCTGGATGAGGCGATTCAGACCTGCCCGAACCATGCCCAACTGCAATATGATAAGGCCTTTGCTCTGGAACGTTTACGCCGCTACGATGAGGCTCTGACCTATTATTTAAGGGCGACTGAGCTGGATGAGAATTTTGCCAGGGCTTACTTCGGACTGGCCGATATCTTTGTCGTACTGGGTAATCTCGAACCGGCCATCTGGGCATATCAGTCCGGACTGGCCCTGGAACCTGACGACCAGCGTGCCGTTGCATCCCTGGAGCTGGCTCGAATCAAATATCGCTCAGAGATGGGTGAACGTATCACCTCGGAAGAATTTGTCCGGGTTATGCAGGAAAGCAGAGACCAAAGCACCACCGAAGGGGCCATGGATGGTCCCATCGTCAGGATGCAGATTCTATTCGAGATCGCTTCTGCCGGTTTGACGGCCAGTGCCGTTGAACAGCTCGAAACGGTCGGAACCGCCCTTTCCGACACATCCCTGGCTGACCAGCGTTTCGAAATCGCCGGCCACACTGACAGTACCGGCTCTCCCGAAGTTAACCTGCCCCTGTCAAAATTGCGAGCAGAACAGGTGAAACAGCATCTGATTGATCGTTACAGTATCGCTGAGAACCGTCTCACCGTTGCCTATTATGGCGATACACGTCCAGCGGTACCGAACGAC
>JAWOFG010000006.1:0-4780 GCA_046482365.1 Pelovirga sp.
GCTGATCTGCCGCTCAGCAGCGAACTGAAGGTGGTGACCCGCCGGCAGCCGACTGCGGCAGAGATGAGAAACCTCGACTTCGCCTGGCGGGTGGCTAAATATGTGAAGTCCAATGCTATCGTTTACGGTAAGGACGGTATGACCATCGGTGTGGGTGCCGGGCAGATGAGCCGCGTCAATTCAGCGCGTATTGCAGCCATTAAGGCCGAACACGCCGGTTTGAGCGTCAGTGGTTCGGCCATGGCCTCCGACGCTTTTTTCCCGTTCCGTGACGGGATCGATAATGCCGCCGCCGTTGGCGTCACAGCTGTGATTCAGCCCGGCGGATCCATCCGCGATGAAGAGGTGATTGCCGCCGCCGATGAACATGGCATTGCGATGGTGTTTACCGGGATGCGGCATTTCCGTCACTAGTAGGGGCGATTCATGAATCGCCCTTACACGAGTGTAGAAAAATCGCCTGCAGGTAAATTCTGCCTTCGGGTTCAAGCATAGCTGAAAGGAAAAAAATAATGAAGATTCTGGTGGTCGGTGGCGGTGGACGTGAGCACGCCCTGGTCTGGAAGATTGCCCAGTCGCCTCTGGTCGAAAAGATCTACTGTGCTCCCGGTAATCCCGGCATCGCTCAGTTGGCCGACTGTGTTCATATCGATGCCGATGATATTGAGGGTTTGTGTGAGTTCGCCCAGGCCGAGCAGATTGATCTCACCGTAGTTGGTCCCGAGGTTCCATTGACCCTGGGAATTGTCGATCATTTTCAGGCCGCCGGGCTGACAATTTTCGGTCCTACCCAAAAAGCTGCTCAAATTGAGGGGAGCAAGCGCTTTTCCAAAGAGTTGATGGAGCGGCACCGGATCCCCACTGCAGCTTATTGCAGTTTTACTGATCATGCCGATGCCGTTGCCTATGTCAAAGCACAAGGTTCACCGATTGTCATCAAGGCCAATGGCCTGGCTGCGGGTAAGGGGGTGGTTGTTGCCATGACCGAAGTGCAGGCCCTTGACGCCCTGGATGACATGATGTTGGGGCAGGTCTTCGGTGATGCCGGCAGTTGTGTTGTCATTGAGGAATTCATGGTGGGAGAAGAAGCCTCTTTTTTTGCTTTTACTGACGGCACATCGATCCTGCCACTGGCCTCATCCCAGGATCACAAGCGCGTATATGATCAGGATCAGGGCCCCAATACCGGCGGCATGGGAGCCTATTCACCGGCACCGGTGGTCACCGCCGAGCTTCACCAGGAGATTGTTGATACGATTGTCCGGCCGACCATTGCCGGAATGGCCAAGGATGGTTGCCCCTACAGCGGGATTCTTTACGTCGGTTTGATGATCAAGGATGGCAAGCCGCGGGTGGTGGAATACAACGCCCGTTTCGGTGATCCCGAAGCACAGCCGTTGCTGATGCGCATGAAGTCTGACATTGTGCCGATTCTCAAGGCCTGTGCCATGGGTGAGCTCGGCGATCAGACGATCGAGTGGCACGACAAGGCGGCGGTGTGTGTGGTGATGGCAAGTGGTGGTTATCCGGCAGACTATGCTAAAGGCTTGGCCATCACCGGATTGGAAGATGTCGCCGCTATGAAGGACGTCATGGCCTTTCACGCCGGAACCGCTCTGGAGCAGGGAAGGATTGTCAATCGTGGTGGCCGGGTCCTTGGCGTCACCGGCTTAGGATCCACCGTGGCCGAGGCGATCAGTAAGGCCTATCGGGGGGTTGAAAAAATTCATTGGGACAAGGTTCATTATCGCCGGGATATTGGCGCCCGGGCACTGCAGCATGCAGTGAATGCAGGAGAAAAAAATGAGTGATAAAAAGCCGTTGGTAGGGATTTTGATGGGCAGTGACAATGACTATAAGGTCATGGCTGAGACTGGATGGGCGCTCAAGCAGTTTGATGTGCCCTTTGAGATGATTGTTTCCAGCGCTCATCGTACTCCTGAACGAACAGCCGACTATGTGCGTAGTGCTCGTGAACGCGGCATTCGGGTGCTGATCGCCGGCGCCGGGGCCGCCGCTCACCTTGCTGGTGTGGTCGCGGCAGAAACCACCTTGCCGGTGATCGCGGTGCCGATTGATGCTACCTCACTGCGCGGTCTTGACGCTTTACTGGCGATGGTGCAGATGCCGGCTGGTATTCCGGTGGCTACCATGGCGATAGGCCCTGCCGGCGCCCGTAATGCCGGATTGTTTGCCGTGCGCATGTTAGCGACCACGGACCCTCACCTGGAGCACAAGCTGGATGAGTTCAAACAGGAAATGGCTGACGGCGTTGTTAAAAAATCGGAGAAATTGCAGGAGAAATTGCGTGCAGATGGGCTGGTTTAGTGGACACTGTATACAATTTTATTGACATTGAGCAGGTCCTTGTTTACTATTACAGCCTATAGTTGGTTACTGCCATGGTTTTATTATCTTTTCTCAGGAGGAATGAAAATGAAGAAATTTGCTCTGTTGTTGGTCTTGTTTGCGGTTGTCGGTTTTGCTGCTTATGCCGTTGCCGCGCCCCCAGAAGAGGTTGTTTATGAAGTTAAAATGGGAAATGTGACTTTCGATCATAAGGCCCATTTAGCGACGGGTAGCTGTAAAGACTGTCATCATACTGGTGAAATGGTCTCCTGTAAGGACTGTCACAACAAAACCAGCGAGGTCAACAACAAAGACGCTTTCCATGGTCTGTGCATCGACTGCCACAAGGAACAGGGTGCCGGACCGGCAAAATGTACCGAGTGCCACATTCGTTAAGCTGAATTAGTCAGCCCGATCCACGATGTTGTTTTTCCAGGCCAGCCTGTTTTTGTTCAGGCTGGCCTTTTTGTGTAGATGAATAAAAAAACTGACACCCTTGATCAATTAATTCCCGGAAATTTTCATTTTTGGCAAGCAAAACGCGGTCATCGTTATTCAATCGATGCCATTCTGCTGGCACGTTTCGTTCGTCTGGAAAAATGCATTCAGATTGCTGATTTGGGAACGGGGAATGGGGTGTTGCCGTTGTTGCTGGCACATTTGGGTGACGCCGAGAAGATTTGCGGCTTTGAGCTGCAACCGGACATGGTGCACCGGGCCCGGCATAATATCGAAATCAATGGGGTGGAAAAGCGGATCAGCATTCATGAGGGAGATGTCCGCCAGATTGAAAATCTCTTCCCAGGTACTACCATGGATCTGGTTGTCAGTAATCCTCCGTATCGCTCCATGGTCAGTGGTCGTATTGCCCCCGATGATGAGCGCGCCCTGGCGCGGCATGAGCTGGCTGGTGGTATCGAAGACTTTGCACTGGCAGCACACTGGTTGTTGAGGTCGGGAGGCCGTTTTGCGGTCATCTACCTGGCGGAAAGGCTTAATGCTCTGTTTGCTGCGATGACCCGTGCCGGGATCGAACCTAAACGATTGCGGATGGTTCATGCAACGGCTGAGAGCGCTGCCAGATTGGTTCTGGTTGAAGGGGTGAAGGGCGGACGACCCGGACTGCAGGTTGAAAAACCACTGGTTCTTTATGAGGACTGTCAGGCCGACCGCCGCTATACCGAAGAGGTTGAGCAGATGTACCGTCGTGCCGGAGCGGAAGGTTAGAGCTCACGTTTTTTATGAAGCTTTGCCTGCAGGCTGAAAAATCTGCGTAGTTCCTGTTGCAGTTCCGGATTCTCAATACTCTTGACGAGGTGATCAATGTGGGAACGCTCTGCGGCACTGAGCTTGATATTCTCGAGGGGTGAAGTTTTTTGTGGTGTTGTCTTGGGTACCGTCGTTGTTGGGTTATGTCCGGTTTTGCGCAGGTAGAGGTCGGTAATACCTGCCTTTGGTATCTGCTCCTGGATTTTGGTAAGGATCTGGGTTTTCATCATCTGCAATTGCTGCATCCAGACCGGGTGATCGACTGCTATTTCCAGGATTCCTTTACGTAAGCGTAGCGGCCTTGCCCGCGAGGCTATCTGATGGCCGACAATTTTATCCCATACCAGCCAGGCCTGATGGCGGGTAATCTGTTCCCCGAGACCCGGTTTGGCCAGTATTTCCTTGAGCAGGGCGTTGACGCTTTGGGCCTTTTGAAGCCGCGGGCGCTTGCTGCTTGTCATAATTGCGCCCGTCGGTAGGTCCAGCCGCCGATAAGTTGACCAATGACCGCGCAGGCCAGGGTGACAGGGATCCAGTGCCAGCTGAAGCCATAAAATTGACGAAGAATTACCAATAATGGGATGGACGCATGGATGTAAATAATCCAGCGCAGAGAATACTTGGTTGCGGATTCTCGCAAATAGCCCAGAGGAAGATTGCTGGCGAAAGCAACACAGATAAGTATAATCAATGGCAGCGCTTGGTAGTCGGATAGCAACGGGAATCCTTCCGCAGTTTTTTTTACAAAAACACTTTTTAAATTTACTGCGCACTTAAGATCATTGTCAATCGAACAATGCTGGTGGATAATTGCTCCTTGCGCCGATATGACAATCATGGCACTATGCGCGACCGGATGGGGGGTGTCAATCATCAATTTGAAGAGGTGCCGTGGTTAAAGAAGGTGATTGTGTTGCGGTTTTTCAGTCGGTTCACCGGGTGTTAAAAGCTGAAAAAGTATTGAAGGAAGCAGGCATTGCGTTTGCTCTGATTCCAGCCCCGCGACAACTCAGTGCCGATTGTGGATTGGCCTTATGTTTTGCTCCGACTGAACGTGTCGGAATCAGCGAAATACTTGAAGGCTCAGGTCTTGCTATTGCGGAACTCTGGGTGATGCAAGCAGGTAAGTATGTGCAGATTGTATAAGTCCACTTTTCTTCCG